>CAZWGD010000007.1:0-16845 GCA_964633235.1 uncultured Desulfobacteraceae bacterium
CGCAGCGTGTGATCGCTGGACATGAAGTCGCCTCCCGGTTCTATGGCCATGATCTCTTCCAGGGCCAGTTCATCTTAGTTGATTTCCGCACCATTGGTGCACCGTCTGACAATCTGAGTGACCTGACTGTCTATTATCAGTTGGATCGGGCTGGCATAGGTCGATCCGCCCAGGCGGCCGGCACCGTACTGAATGTCACTTCCCGCGAGGTGGAGAAGCGCCGGCATAAGGGATTTTTCCAGCAGTGCCTGGCCATCGGACATATAGGCGTCGGTCATATAGGAGAACGTTTCTATGGGTAGCCCGAAGGCCTCCTTGATGAACTGGCCGGCGGTTGCCCGCCCCAGCATGCTTTCGGCATTATTTAACAGCGCGTTCCCCGAGGCCATATCCATGCTGGTGGTGTAGACCGATGGGATTACCGGAATACCGGGCGCCATCAGCTGGGCCATCACCAGCATAGCCATGATTTCCACACCGGCCAACAGTGCCGTGCCGGCAATCGTCATGGGTGCCGTCCCGCCGGAGATGCCCAGGGAATTGGCTACCATGGGGACCCCATAACGGCACGACAGGATCATCTCCTCCATATCCATGGGTTTGAATTTAAGGGGAGAGAGGGATGTCGGGTACATATACAGCATGGGACGTTCACGGAGCGCTTCGGCACTACCCGCTTTGGCCAGCATCAGTTCAAACTGGTATTCAACGGTTTCGAGACAATAGGGCAGCACCATCAGCGGTTTGTCCGTATTCTGGAGCAAAATGTTGAGGGAGTGCACATCCGCCGTTTCCTGGGGGACGTCCATGGCGGTTTGAATGGCAATTTTGTCGATATGCTCGAGGCGACTGGCCAGCTGAATCCACTCGGCCAGGCGTTCAGACGTCACATCAACGAACCGGTTGGTTTCAGGATCGTGGTAACGCATGGACTGCACACACGTGCATGTGTAATAAGATCTTGCGGGATGGGGCAGTTGGAAATCGTATTGCGGATCGCTACCCATTACCGTGAATGACTTGGGGGCGCTTTGCAATGCCGATTCAATGATATCCCTTGGAAAGCGGACCATCTGGGTGTCGTGATCAACCTGGGCACCTGCCTTGTCCAGGATCTCGAGGGCCTTGGGATATTCAACGGACACCCCTTTGCGGATCAGGACATGCAGACATTTTTCGTACAGCATCGCCACTTCGTCGTCGGTGAGCATTTTGAGCTTTACATTTTCTGCCATCACTTTTCCCCTTCAATTCGGTGTTACGAACGATATAAAAATCTATTGCGCATCGGCGCTATCAATGGCCGAGAGGATTTCTCCGCTTTTGATCAATCGAGCCAGCCAGACGATATCGGGTGTCATTTCCTTGTCCCGGTCATAGGTGTCCACACCTTTGCGCACGATACTGTAGCCAATTTTAGATCCTTGGCCCAGGCGTTGGGGCCCTTCTTCACGCAGGTCGATGGCCTGGGCGGCGCACAGGAATTCAACGGCAATGACATGGGTCAGGTTCTCGAGAATTTCCCACAAGTGCCGGGCGCCGTTGGCCCCCATGCTCACGTGATCTTCTTGGTTGGCGCTGGTGGGTATGGAATCGACACTGTCCGGATGGGCCAGGGTTTTGTTGTCCGACACCAGTGCAGCGGCTGCATACTGGGCCACCATCAGGCCGGTGTTGAGGCCGTTGGCGGGGATCAGCATGGAAGGCAGCCCATGATTTAAGGCCGGTGTCAGCAAGGCAAAGGAGCGCCTGTCCGATATGCTGGCCACTTCCGACATGGCAATGGAAAGAAAATCCATCATAAAGGCCAATCCCTGACCATGAAAGTTACCCCCGGAAATGCAGATAAACGGCTCCGCACCGTCGGATTCCATGATCAATGGATTGTCGATACCGGCGTTCAGGGTCTTCTCGATATAGTCCCTGGCAAAGGCGACGGTATCCTTGACAGGTCCCAATACCTGAGGGACGCACCGCAGACAATAGGCATCCTGGACCCGGTCTGTGGCGTCGATCAACCGGCTTCCATTGAACAGTTTTCGTATGTTTTTTGCTACCGAAATCTGTCCGGCCTGGTTCGAGGCTTTGTGCAGGAGGGGGTGGTAGGCGGCGGATGCCGCCAGCATGGCCTCCAGGCTCATGGCGGTTGCTATTTCTGCGTGGCCGATCAATTGCTCACAGCGTTCGATAGCCAGGCACCCGACAGCGGTCATAAACGCCGTGCCGTTGATCAGGGAGTTTCCCTCCTTGGCTATCAGCTTGATGCGCGGGATACCGGCTTTGTGCATGGCCTCCTCCCCACTCATCAGTTGCCCTTGGTACCAGGCTTTCCCGCTGTAACCTTTACCATCGGCATCGCAGGTGGCCACAACGGCGATAGCGGCGAGCGGAACCAGGTCACCACTGGCTCCCAGGGACCCTTTTTCAGGAACATAGGGGGTGACGCCTTTGTTGAGCATTTCAATGAGCGTTTCCACCACCACCGGCCGTATCCCTGAGGGCCCTCCCGCTATGGTGTTGGCCCGGATCACCATCATGGCCCGCACTATCTGTTCGGGGAGCGGCTTGCCGACACCGGCCACGTCCGCCAGGATCACATTTCTGGACAACTGGCCTGCTTGGTCCGGATCGATGGTTTCATTGAGGTGCGAGCCGAATCCGGTGTTGATTCCGTAGAACACGGTATCCTGTTTTTGAATTGCCTGTTCCAGCCATTGCTGGGTCGTGTTCATACGTTCCTTGGTTTTCCGGTCGAGCGGCTTCACCGCTGCCCCATCGTTGGCAACGGCACACACATCTTCTATGGTCAGTTGTTTACCGGATATTGCTACTGCAGTCATGATATTGGTTTCCTCACCACTATTTTTCCATTTTTGATAACCATCCAGACGGCGTTGTTGCCGATTCTGTAGATGACATCCTCGAAGCTGGGCAAGTCCCAGATCTGGATGTCGGCTTTGAAATCCTGTGCCAGGCATCCAATCTGGTGTTCACGCCCAATGGCCCGGGCGGCTCCCGTGGTGGCCGCCAGCATGGCCTCCTCGGGTGACATACCGTGATTCCTGCATGCCAGCTGCATCACTATTTGCATAGATTCGGTCCAGTTTGCGGGGTTCAGGTTGGTGGCCAGAGCAAGGGTCATGCCGGCCTCTATCATGGGGCGAGCCTTGAAGGGGTCGGGATGCGCCACAGCGAAATCGAGGGCCGGCAGCACCACGCCCACCACCCCGGCTACGGCCATGCGCTGCATCTCTTCCCGGGTGGGATAATTGAGGTGATCGGCCGATACGGCGGGCAGTTCCGCGGCCAGTGAACTGCCGCCGATATTGGCATAGGCATCGGTGTGAATCCGTGGAGCCAGGCCATGTTCCATTCCGCTGCGAAGCACAATTCCCGCCTCCTCAGCCGTGTAGTAACCCACATCGCAATAGATGTCGCAGAATTCTGCCAGGTTTTCTTCCGTCACCTTGGGCATCATCTCATCCGTCAACTCCCGGATGTAGGCGGCCCGCTGGCGGGGATCGTTTCGGTCGATTTCCGGTGGGAAATCATGTGCGCCCAGAAATGTGGACACCACATCCATGGGTTGTGCCGGGTCGAGCCGCTGGTTCACGCGCAGCATCTTGAGTTCGTCGGGCTGGCTGATGCCGTATCCGCTTTTGCTTTCGATCGTCGTGGTGCCGGAATGAAGCATCCGCTGCAGCCGGTCCATGGCGGCAGAGAAAAGCTCGTCTTCAGTGGCTTCCCGTGTCATCTCAATTGAGGCCGGAATGCCGGTCTTGAGTCCCTGGGCTTCGATATCGGCTACGCTGTGGGTCATTTTGAGGGCATACTCCTTGACGCGCGAGCGGCCGAATACCAGATGGGTGTGGCAATCCACGAAACCGGGAGCAACGATTTTCCCGCTTGCATCCACAACATCTGCCGTGGATAGATCGATGCTTGATGTTATGGCATTCCGCGGGCCGACCGCTACGATACGTCCGTCGGCAACCGCGACCGCACCATTGACAATTTTTCCCAGGGAATCGTTGGCCGCAGGAACACAGGTGATCACTTCTGCGGCATTATCGATCAATAGATCTGTTTTTATTTTCTCCATCATTCCACCTGCCTGTTCATGAATAATGAATTTATTCGCCGGTCCACCCGATCAGCGCATTTTCAATGACCTGATCCATGGAAAAATCGTGAGCCTGGAGATAATAGGTCAATACCTGTCCCATGGCGCCCAGAGGAACCGGCCCCACCAGCTCCGTTCCGGCAACACTGACGCCGTATCGGGCGGCTTCCCGCTTAACGGTTTCCGCCACCATGGGAATAGGTGTTTTTTCATAATGCGTCAGATTCATGGATACCTGGACCATGCCTTCATCTGTCAGGGCAAGCCCTATGGCGCGCACATACCTGAAGCCGCCGTTGATGTGGCGCACGCTTTTGGCGATGCTTTGGGCGATGTCGAGATTCGTGGTTGCCAGGTTGACATTGAAGGCCACCAGTGGAAAACGGGATGACACCTGAATGGAGCCGCTTTGGGGCACGAACTTGGCAGGGCCTTCGTCGGGTGCCCACTCGGGCTTCTGGATTTTTTCGGCAAGCGCCTCATACTGACCTGTCCTCACCTTGGCAAGGCTCTGCCGCTCAGGCCGGGTAGCGGCGTCTTCGTAAAAATAAACCGGCACACCCAGTTCCTGGCCTACGTAGCGGCCGAAATCCCGGGCGATATTTACTGCCTCATCTTCTGAAATTCCCCGAATGGGTATGAAAGGGACCACGTCCACAGCTCCCTGGCGGGGGTGGGATCCCTTTTGGCGGGTCATATCGATCAGGCCCAGTGCAGTTTTGGTCAGGCCTTTGGTGGCAGCCACAACCGCTTCAGGCGTGCCGATATAGGTGATCACCGAGCGGTTGTGATCTGCGTTGGACGAATAATCCAGCAGCATGACACCGGGGGCCGACCGAATAGTATCCACCACTTTTTCTACGACAGCGAGGTCGGTACCCTCACTGATGTTGGGCACACACATCAATGCTTTCATGGCGTTTCCTCCTCATTCAAGTTTGGTCACTTTAGGTTGTTATGCAAATATTCGGGAATAATCAGTTTTTCCCGGCAAGCCTCGTTAGAGCCTGTGATACCAATTGGCCTCCTTATATAAGAGGCAACGACTTTAGGGGATGATAGTTTCCAGCTTGTGTTCTATCTGGTTACAGACTTCCGGATCTTTGATGTACGGAAGATTGATCTTTACATTGGCCACGCATCCCTTTAGGCCGGCCCTGGCCAGATAACCCGCACACTCGAGATCGGAGGCGGCGTTGGTGTTGTAGCTTTCTTCCAGGCTGCGGCAGATCTTCAGGACCCGGCTGCAGCGCTCCGCGTTGGCAAGCGGTACTTCGGCGGCATGGATCATGGCCTCCTGGATCGACCGGCTACGTGCAGCCTTGTCTTCGTCGGTATCTTTGGGAAGTCGATAAGCGGCACTGACCTTGTCGAAGGCGGCAGCGTCCTCGTGTCCGCCATCAAAAAGGGCAGCAGAGAGATTTTCTGCATCGGCCGCTATGGCTTCATAGTGTTCCCGGGGGGATAGGTCTTTTTTTCCCATGGAAAGCCGGGCCACCATGGCTGCCAGACCACCGGCCATAGCGCCGGCTACGCTGGAAGCGGTTCCTCCGCCGGTGGAATTGTCGGTTGCATCTAGAACACGCAAAAAAGCGTCAACGTTTTGACTCATGAGCTGGGCTCCTTTCGAATAATCGAGACTAATTTTAAAAAAGGTTTGCAAAAAAATTAATATGCATGTTATATATAAGACGCATATAAGTTCGAGGCGGACCTGTCAAGTGTTTTTCCCGAACGAAATCCGGTTTGCGGATTTTGTTTCAGGGGGAGGAAAGCATGGCTCTCAAAAAAGATGTTTACGAGAATCTGCGCTACCGGATAATTACGAATGAACTTTATGCCGGCCAACAGCTGTATGAAAAAGAACTGATGCAGTCCTACCAGATCGGTAGGACGCCTTTACGGGAAATTTTTCAGGAACTCCAACGCAACGGCCTCATCGAGATCATTCCCAAGCTGGGGACGCGGGTGGTTGCCCTCGACTTGAGGACATTGCGTGAAACCATTCAACTGCGCAGAGAACTGGAAGGCCTGGCGGCCGAACTGGCCACCCTGCATTTGGAGCCATCCCAATTTGAAAAGCTACAGCATCTGCTGGAACAGGCCGCCCGGGTTAAAGGCAATTCCGCGGCGGCTTTGAAAAAACTGTCGGATCTGGATTTGGCCTTCCATCAGATGATTTATGACGCTTCAGGGAACAGGCAGCTCAAAAAAATAATTGAGTCACTGCTCTACAAGATGTCCATGTACTGGTTCCAGGTGGGATTTTCAGCTACCGAATTTAGGGAACAATTCGATGAACTGGATGATCTCCTGATAGCGATGAAAAAGCGGAACTACAAGGAGGCCAGGGAAATTATGAAACAGCATATCGATCACTTCGCCCGGCTGATCAGGGATAACATGTTTTGAGGTCCCTGATTGCCCTCCGGGTAAAATGGAAAAATGATGTTCAAGAGACTTAGAATATTCTATGGCTGGATAGTGGTTTCCTGTGTTTCTGTGCTGCTGTTCCTGACTTTCGGCAGTGTCTATTCGTTTACGACATTTTTCGAGTCCCTCCAGGTGGAATTAGGCACGTCACGGAGTTCCACCGCATTCGTGTTTTCTATCGCCGGTTTTCTTTATTTCAGCCTGGGGGCCGTCAGCGGGCAAGTCGCCGACAGGGTCGGTTCACGCTGGGTCATTATATTTGGTGTGGCGGTCATCGGCCTCGGTTTACTGCTGTCGAGCTTTGCCGCAACGGTTAGGCAGATCTATATTTTCTATGGCCTGGGTATCGGTATCGGTGTCGGTTTCACTTACGTGCCGGCGCTCGGTGTAATACAGCGGTGGTTTGTGGAACGACGTGGCCTGGCTTCCGGCCTGGCGGTTATGGGTATAGGCCTGGGCACCCTGGGGATGCCTGTTTTTTCGGCATTCCTCATACATTGGAGCGGTTGGCGTACGGCCTATCTGGTCATGAGCGCCTGTGTGTTGTGTGGCGGCATAACGGCGGCGCTGCTGATCGTCGATACCCCGGGTGTGCTGGGTTTGATGCCGGATGGGAAAGCGGCCGGCAATGTCCCACCGGGTCAGCGTGCAATCGTTACCACAGGCCCTGAGCAGCCAATGGGCGAGCTACGGGTGAGGGAGGTGCTGAAAACCCGCCCCTTCTGGCTTCTGTATGCTGGCTCCTTGGCAATTTCTTTAGGACTGTTTATTCCGTTTGTCCACCTGATGCCATTTTCCAAGGATCTTGGTTTTACGACCTCGACCGGGGTTGTGCTGTTCAGTCTGATCGGGGTTGGCAGTACCCTAGGGCGGTTTCTAATCGGGGGATTTGCGGACCGGATCGGCCGACGAATGGCGCTGGCCGGAACGTATGCTGTGATGGCTGCCGTGTTCGCCTGGTGGCTGACTGCCGACAGCATTTGGGAACTAGCGCTGCTGACACTCATTTTCGGCGCTTCCTATGGCGGCTTTGTGGCCCTGCTTCCAGCGGTGACGGCCGATTACTACAGCGGTATCAACATCAGCGGTATACTGGGTGCACTGTACACCTCCGTCGGCATAGGTTCGCTTCTGGGGCCAACTTTTGCCGGCTTGATGTTCGACCTGCAGCAAAGCTACTTGATCCCTTTTGCCGCAAGTATGCTTGCCGCCGCCACGGCCAGCGTGTGCACCCTCTATCTGGAAGACCCCGCAGGTTGGCGCGAGAAATATTTATAGGAATATGGCTGTCGTAGGCGGCCAAACCCATTATTCGGGAAACATTTTTCCGGGATTGAGGATGCCGTTAGGGTCAAACAGGGTTTTAATTTTTTTCATCCACTGCATGCTATTGCCGTGCTCTTTTTCCATAAATTTTTGCTTGCCGATGCCGACCCCATGCTCTCCGGTCGCTGTTCCCCCAGCGGATATGGCACTTGAAACCAGGGATGAGCTCACGCTGTCGATCAGTTTCCAATCTTCGGCATTGCCCTTGCGGCCTGCCAGGTTGATGTGTAAATTGCCGTCACCGGCGTGGCTGAAAGCATAACCCTTGATGCCGGCATCGCGGATCCTGGCGTAGGTCTCTTCTAGGAAGACCTCGAAGGAGGTGAGTGGCACGGCAACGTCCACGATCAGAATGTCGCAGTCCGTATGTTCAGTACGGATTATTTCTCCCAGCTCGTGGCGTGCTTCGAAAATGCGGTTTCTTTCTTCAGCGCCCAGGCCGGAACGAAATGTGCGGCACCCGTCATCTTCGCATGCGGTCTGCGCCATTTCCATAACTTCGGAAAGATAGGCCAGGGAGGGGCCGTGAAATTCGACGAATAGCGTAGGGGATACCTCGAGCCCCAGGTCTTTGCGGCGGTTGAGCAGATCGACGCACTCCGGGCCTAAAAGCTCCAGGGCAGCCGGATTCAGCCCGTAACGCTTGATGTCGAAAACCGCTCTGGCCGCGGCACTGACAGTAGGAAAGGTCATGACTGCCGCTGAAAAGGATTCCGGCCGGCCGGCCAGGCGCAGGGTGGCCTTGACCACGATGCCCAGGGTGCCTTCCGAGCCGACGAAAAGGTTTAACAGGTTATAGCCGGAGGAGCTTTTAGCAACCCGGGATCCGAGCTCGATGGTCTCGCCGCTGGCCAGGACGGCTGTCAATTGCAGGACATAGTCTTTTGTGGATCCGTAATAAACTGTGCGTGTCCCGCTCGCGTTGTTGGCAATCATGCCGCCGAGGGTCGCCCGAGCGCCGGGATCTGGAGGAAAAAACAAGCCCGTATATTTGAGCTGCTGGTTGAGGTCTTGATAGACCACGCCTGGTTCTACATCCACCTGAAAATCTTCGGTGCGAATGTCCAGAATACGGTTCATGCTGGTAAAATCGAGGACAATGCCCTTTTTCACGGGAATGGGATTGCCTTCCAGGCTAGAGCCCGAGCCCCATCCGACAACGGGGATCAGGTTTTCATTGGCAAAGCGCAGGATGTCGGCTACCTCGCGGGCATTGGCCGGCCAGACAACTACCTCGGGAGCGCAGGCGGGATGGTGGGACATATCCCGGGAGTGCAGGTTCAAGACGGAAGTCCCGGTTGATACACGATCCGATGCGACAATGGTTTTCAGTTCCTGAATATGAGCGTCCTGCAGTGTGTTGAATTCAGCCATGCTTTTTCATTTCCTTTATAGTAGGGCCAGTCCATATGGACGACTGTTATTAAATTAGGTTCTTCTCCAAAGGGTTGGAGAAGAAACCGGCGTCTCTGCGGTATCGAAGCGTTGAAACTATTAGCAGTTTACCCAGCACAACTCAAGGGATTTCGGTGGGAGCTGCGGGTTGCCGAGCCTGTATTATCCCTTGATGCGACCAGGCTAATATTATATTCAAAGCAGTAATAATTTCATATCGAAAGAATCCACAACTTATCACCAGGAGATCGGAAGATGTATTTGGATACCGAAGAGAAAAGAATGTTAGATGGAGAATTTGGAAACGGAACAGCAGAGGCGATGAAGCTGCAGGTTGCCATCGGTGAAGCATTCGATGCCGAGCGCATGGTCGCGATCAGCCGTGCGCACGTTTCCCTGGCACATTATCCTTCGGATGTGTGGTATTCCGGAAAATTGGCCGCAGGGGGGGCACGCTGCCGGGTCAAACCGACCTGTAACCCCTTGTATGATATCAACTACCTGGAAAGCGTCGGCATACCGGATCCTGCCAACGAAGCGGAACTGCTGCGAATGTTAAAGCAAACCTTTTTAAAGCTAGGGATCATCCTGACCTATAGCTGTACACCAGAAATTCAATCGAATGTGCCTCGTTTTGGGGAAGTTGTCGCATTTGCGGAGTCGAGCGCCACGCCTTATGTCAATGCTGTATGTGGCGCCAGGTCCAACCGGGAATCCGCAAAGAGTGCACTCGCCGCAGCCATTACGGGGAGGGCCCCCCTTTATGGGTATCTGCTGGATGAAAATCGTTTTGGTAATGTTTTAATCGCAGTTGAAACGTCGATCGAGGATGATTTCGATTACCACCTGCTGGGTTACGCGGCTTCAAAAAAGATGGGGCCGGGAGTTCCCGTGTTTACAAGCATGCCCACCAGTCCGTCACCCGAAGAACTGGTCAGCTTTGGGGCCCAGTTGGCTACCGGGGGGTCGGTCGGCATGTATCACATCGTCGGTGTGACGCCTGAAGCACCCGACCTTGAAACCGCTTTCGGAGGTCATAGCCCGGAAAGAAAACTGACTATTACGGGCGATGATCTCGAGGAGACGCGGGCGGTACTATCGCAGGGCAAGGGGGATTTCGAATTTGTCATGCTCGGCTGTCCTCACTACTCAATCGGACAGGTGGAAGAAGTTGCCAGGCTTTTAAAGGGTAAAAAGATCAACCCGCAAATTACATTCTGGGTATTGACTTCCCCGACCACCCGTGACCTTGCGGAGCGAATGGGATACCTCGATATCATCAACCGCGCGGGCGGGCATATCATCGGCGGCACCTGTGCGGATATTTCCTGCTGGTATGGCCTTTATTCAGGAAAGGTAGGAGTCACCGACAGTGTCAAGGCCGCTTACTATACGCCCAGGATGGATATGAATTTCCAACTGAAACGGCGATCGGAGTGTATCGAGATTGCCCTGAAGGGAGGAAGGGCATGACCATGGACAAAGAGAGTGCCATGACATATGGCTGCCACACCATCAGCAGCGGGTCGACTGAGGGGCAGGTGCTTATTTCCCCTGAACCTGTATGTTTTTACATGATCGACATAGATTCCGGTAAGATTAATGAGAGAAGCCACGCGCTGTACGGTCAGAGTATCTCCGATAAGATTTTGATCCTGCCCAGCGGCAAGGGCAGTTCGGTCGTACAAGATGAAGGGCTTTTCGGCCTCAAACAAGAGGATACGGGACCCAGGGCGATTATCGTCAAGAGCCCGGACACTGTATTGGTCGCAGGAGCGATCGTAATGGGTTACCCCCTTTTCGACCGCGTGGACAGTGGTTTCTACGATGAGGTTGAAAATGGCGATCATGTCAGCATCGACGCCGACAAGGAGCGGATCTACCTGTTGAAAAAATAGGATGGGCCGATTCTTGCGGTGTATGGTACCGGCCATTAGGCAAGTGTCGGTATGATATACGGACTGTCGCTTATCACGACTACACGGCTTTTGGGGCCAAGTCTGTCAAAAGCCATATCGAGCGCTTTCTCGACCGTGGGGGCATGCGTGGCCAGCATATCCTCCACCGTTTTGCGGTCAATAGTGTCTGTCACCATGATAAGATCCGCGACCATCAAATCGCCGCAGTAGCTCTGGGCGGCCCACTGGTCGTGAACAAAAAATCCCGGCTGCTGCAATTTGTCAAGAACTGCGGTAGGGCTGTCGGCTTCTTTGACCAATTCATAAAAAGGGCCGTTGCTTCCCATACCGTCCGGACAGGGAGCGGTAACAATCACAATGCCCCCCTGCCTTACGATGGGTTTTGGTAATCGGGTACAATGGGATATGGCGTTTACGGCCTGGTAATAGCTGATGCTGGTGGGATGGCTGCATCCCGCGATGACAATGTCGGCAGAACCTTTTACGGGAACCTTTGCCCAGGAATCCAAAAGCCGGGCTCCTTCTCGGTGAGCTTTGATCATGTCGCCGGCGACAACCGAGACAATTTCCTTCTTGGTATTGAGGATGCCGTTGACGATGAAGCAGTTGTCCACGAGAAGTGCCGCTTCTTCAATATCATCCCTTATGGGGTTGCCCTGCATATGGCCAACCAGCGCGTTGGGGTGCAGGGTGGATTCGTAGTCATGATCGGCGATAATCGTGTCCATGCTGCAGACCCCGGGTAGGAGAGCCTTGCCGCCCCCTGAATAACCGGCATATGAATGCGGCTTGATCAGGCCGGTCAGTATCTTCAGATCCGCACCGGCCACATGTTTGTTCACTTCGACCGGGGTCCCGCGCGGCGTACGCCCCAGGAAAACCATCAGTTCTTTGTCACCGGCATGGTGATCGATGGCCCTGAAACGCGAGGCAAATGCGCTCCCTAAAAGCAACCGCTTTTCCTCACTGGTGTGCGGTCTGTGCGAGCCTGTGGCAAAAATTACCGTGACATCCTCGTCCCTTATCCCAGAGGTTTCAAGTTCTTTGACAATCGGTCCTAAAAATTTGTGAGTCGGTGTCGGGCGCGTGATATCATCTACGATAATGGCAATTTTCTGGCCGGGCGCGGCCAGTTTTTCCAGTGATTCCACACCAATCGGGTTTTTTATGGCCCTGGTAATGGTTTCCTCTTCGTTGGCCACTCCGGGAACATCCGGAAGGCATACGTAGTCGACGAGGTTTTCATCGGGCACCCCAACGTGCAGAACTTCTTTCCCGTAAGCAATTTCTAGATTGATCATCATTGATCCCTATCGGCCAACGCCGAGATTGAGCTAAAAGACAATTTAGAAACAGTCCCTAGTATACCGGCAGGCAGTCTCCACCCCTGGGCAGAATGCCGATGTTGCCGCCGGGTATCTTCTGAAGTGCAAAATCAAGCGCATCCCGGACGGTCTTGAACGGTTTATAGCCCAGTATCTGCATATCCGTTTCCACAAGACCGTGCGACACGGCCAATATATCCGCCTTTTCCCTGACCCTTGCGTTGCAAATGGCCAGATCGGCGGAAACCATGTCCGCGGTTTCATCACTCAAAGGGGTATTTTTCAGAAGATCGCAGGCTTCGGCGTAGGAGAGCTTCAACCACTCTCTGAACCTTGGGTGGTTGTGCTCGAGTCCTTCCGGGCAGGGTGCTGCGTAGATAATGAAACCGCCTTCTTTGACGGCAAAATACGCGGAAATAATCCCTTTTTCGGCCTGCCAGTAGTCTATGTCAGCCGGGTGTGAGCTCACAATCACGATGTCGGCAGGTTCCGGAATTTTAACACCGAAGGCTTTTTTAGAAATTCTGGCACCTTGCCGGTGCGCCTTGACCAGATCGCCGGCAACAATGTCAATGACTTCGTGCTTATAGTTCATGACGGTGTTGATGATAAAATTCAACCCCACCCGCTTGGCCACTTCCTCCATCCCCCATCGGCAGGGATTTTCGACGACTCCCAGGGGAATTTCAGTTAAAAGAGCGGCTGCGGCATGGGTCGCCGCAGTGGTTGAATATCCGCAAATCCCGGGCTGCAGGATTTTAGCCCCCCCCGAAAAGCCCGCATCGCAGTGCGGCACGATATTTCCCAGGCCGATGATAAAATCGAATTCGGTCACCTTTTTGTTTATCTGGATGGGTATCTCGTAGTCCCCTGCCTGTACCCCACCGAGATCGATAAGCGCTTCGCTGTCCCTGAAATCGTGGTGGCTCTTTTTCACGGAAGCAGCGGCGTCTTCCCCGACTTTTTCAATGATTTCAGCTTCGGTCATGACTCGATGCGTGCCGGGCGCTGTGAGAAGTTCGACATTCTGCGCACCGATCCCGATGCGTTCAAGATAATCGACCAATACCGGCAATATCTTTTTTAGGGGCGTGTTGCGGGTATTGTCTTCGATTAAAATAAGAACTTTATCATTACGGGATACCAATTGATCCAGGGGGCCGCATCCGGTGGGTTTTTGTACTCTTTCCAGAAGCAATTTTTCGAAGTTGGCCGCGGGCTGAATATATTCCATGGTGCCGTCAAAAATGATCCGGTCCGGCACTTCCACTTCCAGCGTCTCATCCCCGTAGGGTAAGGAAATTGTCTTCATCATAGGTTGTCTGTCAGTCATAGGCCACACCGGCGATGTCTTAATCGTTGATTCGAATCACACCCTCGTCGGCATCGATCTCTATGGAGTCCCCATCCTTTATGGATTCATAAAATTTACTTTCAACTTTATGCACCATGGGGATTTCCATCACGATGGCGCCAGACACCAGGACGGTGTCGGCATGTTCGATTATCATGGCCTTGGGTGCATTGTCATTCTGGGAAAGTTTGTAGAGCCCGTCGGCCTGAACCACGGAGCTGCCCTTTCCCGAAGGCATCACCAGGATTTTACCGGCGACGCTCTTTCCCTCGAT
This sequence comes from uncultured Desulfobacteraceae bacterium, assembly GCA_964633235.1. Lineage (GTDB taxonomy): Bacteria > Desulfobacterota > Desulfobacteria > Desulfobacterales > CAZWGD01 > CAZWGD01. The sequence goes on from CAZWGD010000007.1 coordinate 14,150, forward strand.
ATCATGATTTTTTTCAACGACTACCCCTGTTTCGGGCTCCACCAAATAAAAGCAGACGGAATCTTTAGAAACAATGACCTTGCCCTCTGCCTTGCCTTCGGATATTTTTCGGCATTTAATTTCCACTATTCAACTACCTCCCCCCTGATTGCTGCTTCAATGCTTTCCTCCAACGGCCGGATAATGAAATTGGTTTTCCTGATTTCATAATAATAGGAGCATTTAGGAGAATCCGTCACGCCGGTTTTCCCATAATAAGGATGCCAGCAGGGAGGGACATCGATGCACGTGTCTGAAATGACATGTCCGCCTGCTCTCTGAATGATATCCAAATAGCCCATCCGATTGGCCAGCTCCTTGGTCGACTGGCTGGTGAGTACCCATATCGGTACGGTTGTCTTTTTCCCGTCCAGTACAGAGGCAACCGTCTTGATTTGTGAAATGGTAAAATGCGGACAACCGAACATGGCAAAATCGATTTTTCCGGGTTCGCCACACAGTCTTTTGCGCACTGCCTCGATATCTTCCTGGGTGATCGTAATAGTTTTTTTAGGCGAATTCCCTCCAAAGGATGCATTCAGGGTGGGGGCCTCGGGCGTAAAACCCGCAATATGATACATTGATATGGCCCCCGAAGTATTTAGCTGGGCGCCGAAGTTCATATGGCCCTCTGGTGTGGGCCTCGTTTTTATTCCCGAAAAAACAGGTACTTCCAGGCCTTTATACATTTCAGGGTAGCACCAGCCCAATAGCTGATAGTCAAAGTCATCTTGAATGTCTGCTTCCACATGAACGAGGATTTCCGCTTTGCGATTTTCATCCAGCAGCAGACCGTACACCGGGACTTTACCGGTAACAGCGGCACAAAGTGCACTCTGGGAAGACTCTCTATTGGACCTGGCCCCAAGCACGGAATTGACATATGGGGTTGCGCTGGACTCTGAAAAGGCGACAACTTCCCCAAAAGAGGGTACATTCTGTATCAGGTACGGCGTGCAGTTGAATGAAAGCGTCGCCCCTATTTTTCGATAGGCCTCATTGGTCGCATTGACGATGTCCAGGCCGGCTGTGGGTATTTCCCATAAATGCGCATTGAGGTATTTCAAATCGATGCTGGGATTCACTGTAGGGGAAACCTTACAGAAAGCGCCTTTGTTTAAAAGCTTTTCGACAAACCACAAGTCCGCATCCTGTGCACTTAAAGCCACATGCGCCCGGGTGATATCGACCATTTTTTCGGCGTCAAACGTTTCACCAATGGCTACCTGGATTTTCATTGCCAGGGCAACACCTTCGCCATATTTTCCACTCATCATCTCTTTTTCTTGAGCCGTTAATTCCATACAACTCTCCCTACCGTTAAAAGTGATTCAAAATTCGTATGGGCGTCATTCATTGATTGCCGGGCATGGGTTGAATTCGTTAATGGTTATCCTGGAAGAATTGAGCCAGTCGGCGTACGCCCTTTTCCACATGCTTGCGGCCGGCACAGACCGACAAGCGGAGATGCCCCTCACCATCGGGACCGAATTCCACTCCGGGCAGGCAGGCCACGCCGGCCTCTTTAATCAGCCTTATGGAAAGCTCCACCGAACTGGCACCCAGTGATTTGACATTGGGAAATACATAAAACCCGCCCGGAGGCCGCACACAACTGACACCCGGCAGGGAAGACACTTCATGGTACAAAAAATCCCCCAAACTCTGTATTTCGTCGTAGATGGGGTCAAGCTGCTCCCGGGGGCAGTCCAGGGCCGCCAGGGCAGCGATTTCGCCGAGCATTGACGGATAGAGCGTGACACATTTTTGCAGCTGCTTCAAGTGGGGCATGACCTGAGCGGGCGCAGCCACATAGCCTATTCTCAGCCCCATCATCACGTAGGCCTTGGAAAACCCGTTGAAGACAAATGTACGTTGGGCCATTCCTGGTAAAGTGGCAAGGCTGATGGGCGGCTCAGGGCGGATGAAGTCGCGGTAGACTTCATCCACCAGCACCAGCAGATCGTGTTTGCGTGCCAGGCGGGCCATTTGTTCGAGTACCTCCTCCGGCCACACCACCCCAAGGGGATTGTTGGGATTACAGAACAAAATGGCCCGGGTCTTTGGGGTGATGGCTTTTTCAAATCGCACCGGATCGGGCACAAACCCCATGGCCTCATCCAAACGAATCGGTACAGGACAGCCGCCGCAGGCGATTGTGTCAATGGCATAATGCCCGTAATAGGGGCTTGGCAGCAGCACTTCGTCGCCTGGCCGGAGGATGGTTTTGAGGACAACGAAGAGGCCTTGCTGCACCCCATGCGTGACCATCAACTCCGAAGCGGGATCAACCATCATTCCGCATTGACGTTTGAGGTGGTCTGCAATTCGTTCCCGAAGTTCCAACACGCCGTAGTAATTCGTGTAGGGCATATGGGTGGAGGTCTCCAGGTGATCCCGCAACCGTTGAAGGATAAAAGGCGGGACTTCAAAATCGGGGTTGCCCGACGCCAGGTCGGCAAGATCGCTTTTACCTTCCATGGCGGCATTGAGCTTATCGCGTTCCCCCATATTGATGCGGGCTATATTTGGATTGATTGAAATAGTCGGTCCCATAGGGTCTCCTGAAAGTCACCGATGTGGGGGGGCCTTCAACTCAGATAGGGGCCCTTTTGGTTGACGATAGATCGTCCGGTCGCCGTATCGAAGCCCCGAGG
>CAZWGD010000008.1:0-15635 GCA_964633235.1 uncultured Desulfobacteraceae bacterium
TATCGCCGGGATAGGCCTCGCGTCCCGGTGGCCGTCTGAGAAGCAGGGAAACCTGGCGATAGGCCGCTGCCTGTTTGGAAAGATCGTCGTATATGATCAGGGCATGCTGGCCGTTATCCCGGAAATATTCTCCCATGGCACATCCTGCATAGGGGGCAATAAACTGAAGCGTTGCAGGATCACTGGCACAGGCCGAAACGATGGTGGTGTATTCCATGGCTCCGTATTTTTCCAAAACGGAATGAACCTGAGCCACGGTGGATTTCTTCTGGCCGCAGGCCACATAGATACAGTATATATCGGTCTCTTTCTGTGCCAGAATGGCATCGATGGCACAGGCGGTTTTTCCGATTTGCCGGTCGCCGATAATGAGCTCACGTTGTCCCCGACCTACCGGGGTCATGGCGTCAACGGCCTTTAGCCCTGTGTAGCAGGGTTCATGGACGCTTTTGCGGGCGATAACTCCGGGAGCGACCATTTCGACCCGTCTGAACTCCTTGGCATCCAAAGGGCCCTTTCCGTCCAGGGGATCCCCCACTGCCGACAGCACGCGTCCCAGCACGGCCCGTCCCACGGGGACCTGGGCTATGCGGCCGGTCCTCTTAACCATGTCACCCTCTTTAATGTGGATATCTTCACCCATTACGGCCACACCCACATTGTCTTCCTCGAGGTTCAGCACGAGCCCCAAAACGCCGCCCGGAAATTCAACAAGCTCCAATGCCATGACTTTTTCAAGACCATAAACCCTGGCAATACCATCGCCGACGGATAAGACCACGCCGGTTTCGCTCAGCTCCACCTTTTTGTCGTAATCCGTGATCTGTTCCTTGATGATCTGACTAATTTCTTCAGCTCTTAGTTCCATTAGACACTCTCACCCCTTTTTAAAGATTCTCTCATATTGAGTAATTGTGTTTTTACGCTTCCATCGAGAACAAGGTCGCCGATCCGCGTCACGATTCCCCCGATAAGGGATGGATCCTGTTCAACCTCAAGAACGACTTCCTTACCGGTCTTTTGCGACAAGGCTGAACGTATCTTTTCAACCATGTCGGATGAAAGCTCAACTGCTGAAACCAGGCTTGCCCGGGCAATCCCCTTTAGCCCGTCGGCCAGTTTTTGGTAAAACGCATTGATATCGTTCAAGAACCCAAAACGGCCCTTATCAAAGAGGAAAAGCAGAAACGATGCCATGGTTTGGGATAGTTCCATTTTCTCAATGACCGTCTGTAAGATCTGTTTACGGCTGTTTGCGTCGTACAACGGATTTAGGAGCACCTCTTCCAGCGGTTTTTCTCTGGCAATCAGTAGCGTAACCGTCTCCAGTTCATCCCGATAAGTTTGGGCCTGGCCGTCCTCCTTACCGATTAACAAAAGCGCTTTGGCATACCGCCTTGCAATGGCTAGATTCTTCACTAGGTCACCACCTTCTGCAAATAATCATCGACCAGGGTTTCCTGGTCATCCTGGGTTATGCTTTCCTTAATCATGGCTTTCGCTTTTATCAGAGCCTTATCAAGCACCTCTTGGCGCAAATTCGACTTGGCCTTTTGAAATTCATTTTCGATATTGCGACGGGCCTGTAATTCCAGTTTTTCGGCTGAAGCCTCGGCCGCTTTCAAGATCCTTTCACGGGCCGCTTCACCCTGCTTCACGTAATCGGCGATAATGCTCTGCGCTTCTCTGTCCAATAGGGAAAGCTTTTCATTATACTCCGCCAGCGCTTTTTCAGCTTCGCGTTTCTTGGATTCCAGGGTTTCCAGCTCGCTTTTGATACCCTGGATGCGTGCGTTAAGCCACTGGGAAGCTGGTTTGCGCAAGATAAAGAAGAGACCGACAGCCAGCACGGCGAAATTCATCACCCTGTATGTATCGGTAGCCTGCCAGCCCTTGGCTGCATGCTCGCCGTCCCCCTCTTCGTGTCCGCCGCCGGAGGAAGCCATTACGCCGCCGGAAAGGCAAAAGAGCAGCAAAACGGCCGTCAATACTGCGGCAGCCAAATGCCTGCGATGATTCCCACGAAATCTCATGAAAACGTCCTCCCAAGTATTTTTTTTCCAATGGCAAAGGCAAAGGAATCGATGTCTTTTTCCAAAGAGGCCTTGGCAACTTCGGCTTCAGCGGATATTTTATCATGAATTTCAGCCAGTTGCGCCTGGGCTTTTTTGTTTATTTCGTCAACGATCTCTTTTTCCTCATCTACAGCGGCCTGCATCAATCTCTTTTTTTCCGCCATCCCCTTTGCCCTAGCCTCCCGAATGCCGACCGTGAATGCATCGTCTTTCTCTTTAATTTCAACAGCCGAGGAGGCGATTCCCTGATTCAGGGCGTTCATTTTATCTTTGCGCTTCAGCAGCACATCGCGAACCGGTTTGAAGAGAACCAGGTTCAACACCCATACCAGGAAAAGAAAATTGACAATCTGGATAAAAAGCGATTCATCGACACTGATCATAGGCGCTCCCCCCCCATGCTCTCAAAAAGGAAAATTAAAAAAAAACAAGTTATCCCGTAGTGTTGTCTTTTACGGTCTTCGACACGCGGTCTATATCATCCGTCAAAGCCGCTTGTCAAAGGCTTTTTTCCCCCTTTTTCCCCGGGTTAGCCTGCTTTTTTCCCTTGTTGAACAAACCGGCTAATATCATTCTGAATCAAGGAAGCGGGTACCGCGGCCCTGACCCGTCGGTAAAGCCTGAAATCTAGATCGCCGTCGGTTAAGCCGGGGCATCCTTAATCCATCGCCGACATCATCCGCCGATGCAGCCTGGCGGCCCGGAGGCAGAAAGCCTCCAGTTTGGCTTCGATCAACTGGGGAAAGGGAGAGCCGTCGCTTTCTATAGCTAAAAACGGGAGTTCCACCATGTTTCCCAGGCAGGATTCCAGCTCCCTGTTGGCCGGATCGATGGACAGCCTGTCCTCCCTGGTCATCACTTCATTTAAAAGCGCCTCGGACAATCGGTTGGGCATGCAGCCGAACGGCCCGATGGCGATCACACCGCAGGCATGCCGGCCCACTTCGGTTAAAGCGCTTCCCACGGTCAGGATCGCTTCGCCCTGCAGATCAGGGGTGAGATAGTCGGCAGCGGCGCTAATGATCGCCCCTATATCCAGGGGCTGGTCGTGCACCAAACCTGAGCGGGCCAACAGGGTTTTAATCTGCCTTTCCCAACGGCGCATAAAGTGATTTCGCACCAAAAGCCTGAGTTTTTGACGCCATTTCAGTTGGGTGGCCGCATATCCGTTTTCCGCCATGAAGTTGGAATAATGGATCCATTCGGCCACGGGCGAACAGATGGTGGCAAAACCCTCCTTTGCCAGCCGCTCGGTCAGGAACCTGCGGGACAATCCATCGCGGCGCACAAAGATTTCCCCGATAAGGGCGATGGTGGGCACCTCCTTGGAAGGCCGTTTCATGGGAATGGCGCCCAGCCGCTCCGCACCGGCCGCCAACCGCCGTTCCAAAAGGGAAAAATCACCCTGCCGCATGGCGTCAATCAGCTTCATCCACTCGGCCTTGAACACACCCTGGGCATGGTCCCTCTTTTTCGCTCCGGCCAGCAGCATCGATCGAATGTCTTCCATCACATCCGAAATCACGATGCCCCACCAGCCTCTTTTTTCAAAGGTCCGATCCATCCCCATATAGGCGTTTTCACCGGTCAGTGTAAACAGGGCCACATCCGGTATTTCCAACTGTTTGATCAGAGCCTCCATGAAGATGTAATACTGCCCGAACCGGCAAGGGCCCGACCCGGTAGCCATGAAGTAGACCAGTACCTCACCGGGCTTTTTTTGCTTCTGAACGTAGTTGAGCAGGGTGCCGGTGGTTAAAATCAGGGGCAGGCATTCTTTGCAGGAGGTGTTGCCGCGGCCGAGTTTCAGGATATTTTCGTCGGCCGGGGGATGGGCCCGGGCATTGAACCCCAGGCCCTGGAAAACGGCACTGAAGGCTTCCGTGCCCAGCCGGCCCATGGAGGGCAGCAGCACGGTGACCCGCGGATCGGTCAGGGGGAGCTGCTCGCCTGCAGAGGTCATCACCCGGGGAGGGTTCCTGTCCAATACCACGCGGGCCGGACGAAAGGCCCTTGGTCGGGCCACAATCAGCCCTTTTGCAACCAGTTGCCGGTGGGCGCTGACGATATCCAGAAAAGCGTCGATCCGGGTTTCAATCCCCGCATCGGCGGTGTGGCTGTCCAACTCGAGGGTGAGGGATGGCTTTTGACCCATAATTTCTCGAAAATATCCGAGCAGGAAGGAATCGGGACCGCAGGAAAAGTTGGTGATGTAGGTGCCGAATAACTGGGGGTGACGCTTAACGATCCTGGCGGCCATGAGGATCCGCTGCCCCATGCCCCAGTACATATGACGAGGAAACTTTTCATTTTCCGAAGAAAGGAAATCAAAGGGGAGGACTTGAATGCCGCGGGAGGCGAATTTATTGGGAATCCCCATATGGGCCTCCTCGGCAAAGGCGCTATAAGACCGGCCGAAGAGGACCACACAGATTCTATCGGGCTCGGATTCCAGCCCGGAGAGCACCTTCCGACCGATCCGTTTCATTTCGGCCTGACATTCTTTTTGCCGCGCCACCGCCCGCTTAAAGGCCCGACGTGCGGCCCGGCGATCCACTTTCATTTTTTCAGCCGTCTCGACCAGCACCGCCTCGGCGCGGGATAAGCCCCCGGCAAGGTCGATCAAGGGTGTTAATAAAGTAGTTCCCTGCTTCTCGAGCTTATGGACCCTCTTTCTGAAGGTCGTCCTCAGGTAAAAGGTTTCCCCTTGAACCAGGGGGCATACCTGGGCGTTTTCATTCCCGTTGCGGGTGGGCACGGCCTTGAAATGGGGCAGGAAAATATATGCCGGCGGCGGGACCTGGTTCAACAGGGTATGGAAGAAACCGTGAGCCAGTTCAGCCGGATAGCAGAAGGCCGCGTTGCGATGATCCACCCCTTTTTGTGAAAGGGCTCGGGGCAGCACCGGAACAAAACCCAGGTGGGTAAAAAAAGTGGCGTACAGGGGGTAGTAGGTGTTGACGAGAAAGCTTTTATTCAGACCTACCAGTCGGGACCGGCCGGCGGCGGTTGTTTCTCTGGTGGGAGGGATATGCCCCTCAAAGACGATTCTTTGACGCATCCGCACCAGATCCAGTTTCTCCACATCGTAGCGCACATGCCGGCGCAGGTTATAGTAGCGGTTGCAGGCGCCTCCAAAAGGGTACTGTTTGCCCTCGATGGCCACCATGGCGATGGTACATCGCCGGTCGCAGGCCGCTTTTCCACCTTTGCAGACAAAGGATTTCTTAAACCCCACTTCCCTGTTGATCAAGCGGTCGAGATCAAACCGCCGGGGGGCCAATAGGCCGGCAGCCATGCGCTGGCGCACCGCCAGGGCCACGCCAAAAGCCCCCATGAGGCCCGGTTCCGGTGGAACGATGATCGGTTTTCCCACCAGAGCAGCCATGGCCAGGGGAACCGCCCGGTTGTAACATACCCCTCCCTGCATAAAGATTTTATTGCCAACCGGACGGTTCCCCTTCACCCGGTTGGCGTAGTTCATACAGACCGAATAGACCAGACCGGCGACGATATCTTCCCTCCCGATGCCCTCATGGATGGCATGTTTTATGTCCGAGGCAATGAAAGCGGCGCACTGGTCGTTGAAGTTGGGCGGACGCTTTCCCTTGAGAGCGATTGCGGCAATAGCGTCCATCTCCACCCCCAGTGTTTCCAGGGCCGATTCTTCCAGGAAGGAACCGGTTCCGGCCGAACAGGCCTCATTCATGGCGTAATCCGATGGGACCCCGTTGATGATGTAGGTGTACTTGGCGTCCTGCCCGCCGATTTCAAAAAGGGTGTCCACCTGGGGATCAAAATGAACGGCAGCGGTGGCATGGGCGATGATTTCATTAATGATCCCGTCGGTCATGGCATGCAGTCCCGCAATCTGACGGCCCGACCCGCACACGCCCATCCCGTCGATGGTAATGCTGCCGGGGTCAACGCGCTCCCGAATCCGGTCGAGGATGGCCCGGTAGCATTTTCGGGATGCACCTACCGGGTCGCCGTTGGTTCTCAGGTAGATAGAAGCCAGGATAGCCCGGTCGTCATTGCGCATCAGCACCGCCTTGGTGGTGGTCGATCCCACATCAAGTCCCAAGGTACAGCCATCTCCCGGCAGAATTTCACCGAAGGGCATGGATTTGAACGTGACCATACTTTCACTGTCACGCAGACAGGCAAGCGTTTCCAGAAACCCTTTTTCCCTTTTTATGAGACGGTCCATACCCGGAAAGTCCGCCGTTTCGTGGTTCAAGGCCCACAGCGCAGCGCCCAGGGCCTCGAAGTACGGTGCCTCCGACGGAACGACCAGGCCCGGTATGGCCTCCCTGAGATATCCGATCATCATGGGGTTTAAGGCGGTGCCGCCGGTGACCATGACATGCTCAAGATCAACCCCTTTCAGTAACTCAAGGATCTTATCCGCCATCATTTTACATAAGCCGGCGGTAACTTTTTCCCTGGGTACTCCCTTATTGGTGGCGTGGGTGCAATCGGACTTGCAGAAAACGGAACATCGGCCCGACACGTAATGGGGGGATTCGGAGGCCGACCATCTTGCAGCCTCTTCCAGGGTGACATCCATTCTCCGCAGTTGCTGCAGGAAAAATTCACCGGTACCGGAAGCGCATTTATTGCCGGTCAGCACATTGGTAATGCGGCCCGAAGCGTTCAACACATAGACCATGAAGGTCTCACCGCCGGCAGACACGACAGCCGGACAGGATATGTGCTCGGGTTTGACAAAGGGATAGCCGTATTCAACGGCTTGCGGTTCCGGAATGGAAGACAGATTCAGTAAGCGGCGAAAGCGCCGTCCGGTGGCCGCTATGCGCGTGAATGACCGCGGGTCAAGGGGGGCAAGTGCCCGGGTCAGGGCTTTTTGAGGATTACCGTCATGGGGGTAGGTGCCGGTATGCAGGATACGGGGGCGGGCCGTTGATCCGGCGGGGTATGGGTAAGCCCCTTGCCCCCGTAACAGAACAACGGATACGGTGGAAGCACCCAGACACAGCCCCACCGCGGTTCTTTCTTCACCCGGCCGTTGCCTGACCGCCCCAACATGCAAGCTTTCGTTTTTCATGGGAAAGATACGGAATGCCCAAAGACGTCGATAACCTGCCGACGATCAAACGGGTTCTATCCACCCCATGGGATCGGCGGCCCTACCGTACTGAATGTCGGTGATGGCATTGTAGAGCTTTTCGGCGCATGGACCCACCGTGCCGTCCCCGACCTTAAGGATGTGATCCCCGTATTTTAGCTCTCCCACCGGAGATATCACCGCGGCCGTGCCTGACCCGAAAATCTCCTGCAGCTTTCCCGCGGCATGGGCTTCCATGATTTCGTCCATACCTACTTTGCGCTCTGCCACCCGCATGCCCCAATTCCGGCATAAAGCGATCACCGAATCACGGGTGATGCCGGGCAATATGCTCCCGCTGAGCATGGGGGTCACCAGCTCGTCGTCCATGACAAAAAAGATGTTCATGGAGCCCACTTCCTCGATATACTTACGCTCAATTCCGTCCAGCCACAGTACCTGGGTGTAGCCATTCTCGTGGGCCTGCTCACCGGCGTAAAGGCTGGCGGCATAATTTCCCATGGTTTTGGCCTCGCCGACACCCCCCCGCACGGCGCGCACATGGTCTTCCGAAACCCATATTTTAACGGGGTTAAATCCTTCGGCATAGTAGGCGCCCACCGGGGACAGAATAATAAAAAACCGATAGTGGTGAGATGCCCGCACTCCCAGGAAGGGGTCCGTGGCAATGATGGTTGGCCGGATATACAGGGATGTACCGGGCTGGCTGGGCACCCATTTTTTTTCCAGGCGCAGCAATGCCTTGAGGGCATCAAGGGCAAAAGCGTCATCAAATTCGGGTATGCAAAGCATGCGGGCCGATCGGTTCAGGCGTTTAAAATTGTCCCTGGGGCGGAATAGCTGAACATCCCCGGCATCATTGCGATAGGCCTTGAGCCCTTCAAAAATTCCCTGCCCGTAATGCAGCACCATGGTGGCCGGATCAAGCATGAGGGGTTGGTAAGGTTCGATGCGTGGATCGTACCAACCCTTGTCAGGGGAATAATCCATGCTGAACATATGGTCGCTGAACAATGTGCCGAACCCGAGTGCCGATTCGTCCGGTCGTGGTTTTAACTGGTCTGCCGCTTTTATGGTCAGTTCCATTTCCGCCTCCTGGATGGCTGGTTGTAGTCTGTTGTTGCTATGTTTCTCGATAAAAGGAAGCCGCCGAAGCACCGTTCGCAGCCGGCTGCCCGCTGGCGGGCAAGTGCTTTTTAGATCTCCGAGGCCGGGCTAGTCATCGAAATCGCCCGCCGGCCCCTTATCACCTTCTATTTTTGCGGCTCGTTCAACAATTTTTCCGGGACTCCAGTCCGCCTCCCGTTCGATGCGAACCGCTTTGGGTCCGGGGTCGTAAGAGCCGGTATTGAGGATGTCGGCAATAACCATGGGGGCGGTATCCGCGGCGTTGAACACCTCTGTTATGATGGTATAGGCAAAGTCCTCTACCCCCTTGACCATACGTTCGCGTATTTCCAGGGGCTGGCCGGAGAGGTGGTTTTCGAAGGGGAGGTTCAGCTTTTTGAAGTTGCCGCCGGTCAGACCCCTTTCAGCCGCGTAGGCCACCATGGCAGCCCACATGGCGTCATTTACCCCCTGGTCCTCGAGCTTGACAAACCGCCCTTCAGGATCCAGCATGGCGTTCCCATAGTCGTTTACTGCCACCCCCCATGAAATCATTTGCAGTGCCGTAGCCACATTGGCTTTGGTTGTGCGGGTTTTTTCGACGATGGCCCTCAGCCGATCCGAACTGTTGCCCGAGGTCCCATGCTGAGCCCCGGACACCCGGTAAGCCTCGAGGGCATCATGGATGCTTTTGGTCAGTTCAACTTGGATCCCCTGCCCGCTGGCCTCAATGCCATGGGTGGTCCCGTTATTCAGAGCGATCCAGTCCGGAAAGATGCCGTGGGCGTTCAACCCCCGTATCAGGAACCGGGCCTCTTCCACCGTTGAGAGTCCCTGTTTCCCCTTGATTTCGCCCACTTCGGTTTCATACCCGGCCCAGGCGGGAACACAGGCGTTCAGTTCGATATTCGTCAAAAGGTTCTGGTCGTCCGGCATATGGGAGGCATCGATGGCGATCGAGGTCATGCCGGCTTCAAACAAGGTCGGAATTTCAACCTTGGCCGCCTCGATATCGCTTTGTTGTTTGATGCCGTAATGATCGGCATGGATGGCAACCGGAATGGTGATTCCCAGTTCGTTGCAAACCGCATCAACCTGTCTGGCGATGTTCCAGTAATTCACGGCGCAATACGCCGCGGCGCCCCCCTCCGACCTGGCGATCTCGATGATCAGGGCGGCCTTGGCACGCTGGGCGGCCCGAAGCACGCCGCGAATAATGAAATGATTACGCCCGTTGGCCGCCAGGGCTATGGCCCGTTCCCGTTTCAGCATGGCCCTGTCGATGTACTTGCCGCTGACGATCAACGCCCTGGAATGGGGGAAAAGCTTGGTAATATTGGGTGGGCGGCCGATGTTAAGGGCCGCTTCAAACCCCTCCGAAACCCCACCTGAAATCGGGGTATCCTTACTGGTCATGGCAATCCTCCTTGATGATTGTCTCGTCCGGTCTGATGCTCTAGGATTCAAGACAAGGCTTTTGCAAAGGCTGGCGGGAGGAGGCCGTATTTTTGTACGCCGACGACCGACAACCCACCCCGAACTATTTATCTTGAAGCCTAGATTGTGTGAACCAAGGCTTTGAAAGCAAGCCGTAGCGTATCAAGAAAAGGGGTACTTGTAAACCACAGAAAAAGCCTTTCCAGGGGAACCGCATTTGGGTGCGGAGCGGGCACCAACGCTTCGCAGGGATGCATTTCTTTTCCGGCCGTTTGAAACCTGGGCTTAAGCCTCCCTAGGCCTGAGCCGAACGATCCCTTCCGAAAATGATTGACATGCCCTCGAATTATTTGAAAGAATCTATGTCGGCCTGAACCGCTTATTTCAGATCTTAAGACCCTTGGGAAATCACCGACATGCAGGTTATCAAACGGATTATCAACAGGGTTTTTGGTTTCTTTAAAGTTGAGATATGGCGCACACCCCGCTCCGCCCGTTCCCCCGGACGCGCCTTTTTTACCAGGCAACTGCGCATCATGATTCTCTCCATCCGCAAGTTCGGTGCCGATAGATGCCCGCTAAGGGCCTCGGCCCTCACGGTCTATTCACTGCTTTCAATCGTACCCGTACTGGCCATGGCCTTCGCCGTAGCCAAGGGTTTCGGGGTTGAGCGCCTGCTGGAAAAACAGTTGATGACGCAGCTTTCAGGCCAGGAGGCCGTGTTGGAAAAGATCATGTCCTTTGTGCATGCCCTTCTTGAAAACACCCGCGGGGGCACCATCGCCGGTATCGGCATCGTCGTCTTGTGCTGGTCGGTCATCAAGGTAATGGGACATATTGAACGATCCTTCAACGATATTTGGGGGGTCAAAAGATCGAGAAGCCTGGTTCGAAAATTCACGGACTATCTTTCCATAGCCCTGGTGAGTCCCATCCTGTTCCTGTTGAGCAGCAGCACCACGGTCTTCATTTCCACTCAAATCACATCCATCACCGGAAAAGTCGGCTTCCTCGGGCTGGTAAGCCCGGTTATACTCTTCATTGTAAAGCTGCTGCCCTATGGGTTGCTGTGGATTGTTTTTGTCCTCTTATATCTGCTGATGCCCAACACCCGGGTAAACTTTTCCTCGGCCCTGGTGGCCGGCATCGCCGCGGGAACCATTTATCAAATATCCCAATGGGCCTATATCAGTTTCCAGGTCGGCATCGCCAGATACAACGCCATTTACGGAAGCTTCGCCGCGCTCCCTCTTTTTCTGATATGGGTGCAGCTGGGGTGGTTCATCGTTCTTTTGGGGGCCGAAATTTCTTACGCCCACCAAAACACCGATGGGGCCGGATACGGTACCGGCGGCATGAAAATCAGCCGCCGCCGGCTCCAGTTGCACTGCCTGGAAATCACCCACCTGGTGATCGGCGTTTTTACGGCCGGGAAAAAAGCCCTCACCGCAAAAGAGATCACCGCACGGCTGGCGCTGCCGTTGAACACGACGGAGGACTTTGTCGGTATCCTGGTGGAAAGCGGCATTTTGTCGGTCATAGACGAGGGCCCCGATGATCCACCTGCATTCCAGCCGGCGGTCGACACCCAGCTACTGACCGTTGCTTACGTATTGGAGGCCCTGGAAAGTGTAGGATACGATACACCGCCGCTGCATGGTACGACCGTCATGAAGCGCTTATCGGGCACCTTGGCGGCCTTTCGGCATCTGCTTCAATCCTCTCCGGAAAATGTGCGCTTGAAAGATATATAACCAAAAGGCCTCTCCCATGCCACCGTCAAAGGCCTCACCATGGCGGCATCATATCATCATCACCGAACGGTTGGGCCTGGGAGCCAAAACCGTCGGTCTCGATCAGATTTTCGACGAGATCCTCTAAAAAATAGACGGAATCCCTCCCTGGATTGAAACCTCGGCCTGAATATAAACCCCGGGAATGGCGAGGCGCACGGAAACGGCTATATCCGGCCACCGTCCGCGTAAGAATCAGTTCGTCGATGGCCCGAGTCATGGCAACGTATAAAATACGCCGCTCCTCCTCCTCCTGATCCCGATTTCCCAGACTTCTCACGTGGGGGTACATCCCGGGTTCCACGCGGATGATGTAGCACACGGGGCTTTCGGTACCCTTGGCACTGTGGGCCGTGGTAAGGGTCACCACATCAGTTTCTTCCCGGCGGCGGGCATCGGTGGCCGAAATAGGGTCCAGGGTATAGGTTTCAAGAAAGACCACCAGGCTCCGATAATCCTTGGACAAGCGTGCCAGCAGATCAAAATCCCTTTTGCGCCGCTCCCACCGGTTATAACGCAGTTTCAATAGGGGGGTCAGGAAGGCGCCGGCTGCCAGGATGGCGGCGGCCGGATCTTCCCAATGCTCAGACACCGTACAAACCCCCTGGATGATCTCTTTGCGGCCCTTTAGTTCACCCTTCAGATAATCGATCACGCCCTCCAGGCGGTCCAGCTGTTTAATCTCCTTGATCAGTCGCGCGGCCGTGACGTCTCCGATGCGGGGCCACAGGGTTAAATAGCGGGCCCAGGCCAACTCGTCCAGGGGGCTGGCCGTAGCCCGCACCAGGCTGAAGAGGTCTTTCACGTGGGCCGCCTGAAGCAGACTGATCCCACCGATAAACCGGTAGGGCACTTTTTTCTCCACCATGAAAGATTCCACGGAGCGGGCCCCGTGGGCGGTACGCGTAATAATCATATGATCCCGCCAGGGCGTGCCGTTTGCATGGCGTTCGATTAAATCATCGGTGATCCAGCGGGCCTCCTCGAAATCACTTCCAAAGTCCATGAGAACCGGTTTGCTGACCGTTTTCCGGTGGGCCCTCAAATGTTTCCCATAGGAAACGGAAGACTGCCTCAACAGCCAATTTGAAAGGTCCAGAATTCCCTGGGTGGAGCGGTAATTTTTTTCGAGACGCAGGACTTCACTGCCCGGCACCCGTTGGGTAAAGGCGTGCACATTTCGGAAATCCGCCCCCCGGAAGGCATAAATGCTCTGGGCATCATCCCCCACGCAAAAAAGGAGCGCCGGATCGCGCATCCCATCTAGAATCTGCCATTGCAGCGGATTGGTATCCTGCATTTCATCCACCAGGATATGATCATACAGCCCCCGCATATAGCGGCCTATCTCGGGCACTTCATGCAGTTGGGCGGCGAATTTGAAGAGTATGTCGTCATAGTCCAGGTAGTGATTCCGCTCTTTGCGGGCATCAAAGGCCTGAAAGATCCGGCACATCCGCTCCTTGATGTCATCTTCAAATTCAGTGTACCGCTCAAGGTACGCATCGATCGGCTGAAGCGTGTTCCGGGCATAGGAAAAGAGACTCACCAGTTCCGCGGCCCGGGGAAATATCTCCCCCTTGGAAATGAATTCCCCGCGGATCAGCTTGATGAGCTGAATCTGATCATCCCGGTCGATAACCGTGATGTTTTCCAAACCGAACAGCTTCGGCAGGCGGCGCATGGTGTACAAGCAGAAGTGGTGAAAGGTGCCGGCCATGAGGGTTCGGTGGCTTTCACCGATCATGTGGTGCAGCCGGTCTTTCATCTCCTTGGCGGCCCGGCGGGTAAAGGCCAGAAGCAGAATGCGGTTTGGGTGGACCCCCTTTTGCACCAGATGGGCCGCCCTGGCGATAATGGTGCGCGTCTTTCCCGTTCCTGCTCCGGCAAGGACCAGTACATGGGTGCGTGCATGGGCAACGGCATGTTTCTGTTGGCTATTCAGTTCCATATTAACGGCTATTTCCTGTTCGCCGGAGGCATGTTTCCCGGCAGTTTCTCAAGTATCTCTTTTCAGACGCACCGCAAAAAACCCATCCATGTCATGCAGGTGGGGCAGGGTGTAGAGGTGTCCCTCAGCGCTGATAGGGGACGGTATCATGGATGGAAAACCGGCGGGCGGCGCATCCACCTTAATGGCCGGTCCTGTCACGGGATCGTCTTCCAGGGCCGCCTGCACCACGGCCTCTCCCTCTTCGGGCTCCAGGCTGCAAACCGCATAAACAAGCACGCCGCCTGGTTTCAGCAGGTCGAGCAACCCTCTCAGAAAGAAAACCTGACGTCGGTGAAATTTGTTCACGTCCCGGCTTTTGGCTGACCATTTGGCATCGGGATTCCGCCGCAACACCCCCAGACCGGAGCAAGGGGCATCCAAAAGAATCCTGTCGAACCCCCCGCATGGGTACGGCTTGAGGGTTTGATACAAATCGTGGACCCGGGTATCGGCGATTCCGATACCCAGCCGCTGCATTTCAAGCTGCAACCGCTGCAGCTTTCCAGGATGGTGGTCCAGGGCCAGAATATGGCCTTCATTCTGCATGGCCTGGGCCAGGTGGCCGCTCTTTCCCCCCAGTCCCGCACAGGCGTCCAGGACCGTTTCTCCAGGTTGTGGATCCAGAAGCAGGGTGACAAGCTGCGCGGCCTCATCCTGAACCTGGAACCAGCCTTTTTGAAAGGCGTCCATATGGGCAATGGCCTTTTTTAACGAGAACACTTTGATACCCAAGGGACTGCAGGGTGCCGCTTCCAGGGCCCCGACCTCTTTTTCCAGGGCTTTCATGAGGGTTGAGCGGTCGGTTTTGAGCGTGTTGGTGCGCAGGGTGACCGGGGGAATGGTATTGACGGCATCACAGAGCGCCACCGTATCTTGAACCCCCAGGCGCATGTGCCATCGGTGAACAAGCCATTCCGGAAAGGCCCGGGTGGCGGCGATTGACCGTACCGGGGTTACTTCGATTCTTGGAAAGGAAACCGCCTGATATTCCCTTGCCGCCCGTCTCAGGACCGCATTTACATAACGGACCACCCAGGGCCCGGCAGCGGATTTGGACAGTTCAACCGCCGTATCCACGGCAGCGGAGACCGGTACCCGGTCCAGGTAAATGATTTGAAAGAGCCCGATTCTTAATATGTTGAGTATCTCGGCCTCGATTTTGTCCAGCCGGATTCTCGAAAAATGACTGATAATCCAGTCCAGCCGTCCCCGCCATCTCGATACACCAAAAACAATGGCCTGCAGCAGGGAGCGGTTTCGCCGATCCCCGAGGCGGTCTTTTGAAAAACAATCCGCCACCAGGCTGTCCAGTGTTTGGCGCTCCTGGTCCAGACGGTTGAGAATGGCCAGAGCGGTTTGACGTACGACATCAGGCATGGGGCTTAGGGAACAAATTGACGGGTTATTTGAAAACCGTACCCACGGGAACGGCATTGCCCCGCAGATAGGCCTTGATCGGCATTTTCCTGCCGGAGGCCCCCTGGATTTCAAGTACGGACAAAAGCCCCTTGGCGGCGGCAATCCGCAGTTCATCCGCCGGGCCGTCCACCACGGTGCCGGGTGCGGCGCCGGGAGGCCGCTCCAAGATCCGCACGGCATATACCTTGAGTCGTTTCCGGTCAAGAAATGTGTAGGCTCCCGGCCATGGATTCATGCCGCGCACAAAGGCCTCAATATCTTCAGCGGATTGCTGCCAGTTGATGTGCCCATCCTTTTTGCTGAGCAGCGGCGCATAGCTGATCGCGGTCCGGTCCTGGGGGGTAAGTGTCACCCTTTGGCCGGCAAAACGGTCCAGCACCTCTCCAAGCAGTCCGGCGCCCAGCAGGGACAGGCGGTTGTGGAGGCTTTCAGCGGTTTCATGGGATGCTATTTCGGTTTTAGAGGCCATGATGATATCGCCGCTATCCAGGCCGTCGTCCATCATCATAATGGTGACGCCGGTTTCTTTTTCACGGTTGATGATCGCCCATTGGATCGGTGCCGCACCGCGGTATTTGGGCAATAATGAGGCATGTATATTGATGGCCCCCTGAATGGGCACGGCCAGTAGGGCCCTGGAAAGCAGTTGGCCGAAGGCGACGACTACCACCAGGTCCGGTGCCAGGGCGCGCAACCGGGAAATGAAGACGCTGGATTTTATG
>CAZWGD010000009.1:0-15625 GCA_964633235.1 uncultured Desulfobacteraceae bacterium
AACAACATGATCTGAAAGCTTATGGCTTTTCGGCATAGAAGATCCCATATCTCGCCAGTTTCATACGCAGCGTAAGGTATTGGTATATGGCACCGAAAAGATTCTGATTTTGCATCTTGGTTCTTTCTCCCCTAGCCTGCATAAGCAAGGCAATGGGCATGGCGATTAGGGCACGGTTAAAAAGGATGCGTGCGGAAGGAGATACATTTTTAGTGATATCCCGGTAAACCACATTTCGAAACCCGGTCCCGTGGAGATGTTCCCGGAAGTCGTTGATGGACGCCAGCGAGTTTACCTGCCAACGATTGATCCAACTGTTTATG
Source organism: uncultured Desulfobacteraceae bacterium (assembly GCA_964633235.1). Classification (GTDB taxonomy): domain Bacteria; phylum Desulfobacterota; class Desulfobacteria; order Desulfobacterales; family CAZWGD01; genus CAZWGD01. The sequence goes on from CAZWGD010000009.1 coordinate 324, forward strand.
ATTCTCCTTTCATGGGATTTGTAGGACGCTTTTAACTCAAAGCCGTCCGCCAGGATGAGGCGGCCTTTTTTTTTTAAGATCCGGTAAGCTTCGTTTACAAATGCCTGCTTGCTCGCGGCATAACAAACACTCTCCAGCGCCCAGACCACATCGAAAGCCGCATCTGGAAAATCAGTGCGGGTAAAATCCGCCACCTGAAAATCGGTAAGTTTTTCTACACCATGTTTCTTGGACAACTCTTTGGCGGAGGCTGCCTGTTTTTTGCTCAAGGTGATCCCCATAACCCTGCAACCGTACCTTTTTGCCAGATATATGGCACTGCCGCCGATGCCGCAGCCCGCATCCAGGATAACGTCCTGTTGACGGATGCCGGCCTGCTCGGACATGACGTCATTTTGTCGGATCAATGCTTCCGGCAGGGTCCGGGTCGTTGTATCCCAGTAACCGATATGAATGGCAAGGCATTCATTCAGGTGCCAGTTGTTAATGTAGTCAACCTCACACGAATCGTAGTATCTGACGATCTGGGCATTGGTAATCATATGTCTGTTCTACTTTCGGTTCGTGGCTCTGCCGGGAAACGCCAGAGGACTGAAAGTCCCAGGAGCAAGCGTTCATCTAGAGCCAATATAGGCTTTCAGATAATGTTTTTGGTCCGCCTCTGGTGGACTGCAAGGCGCTTCCCCGAGAAAAGGGTACGGTTCGCGGGTCTTCGAGGGGAAGCCACTGGTAACGCAGCCAAAAAACTTTTTCTGGAAGACTATAGAAAAGAAATCCCTCGATTTTGTCAAGGTTAAACCATTTTTATGTAACCTTTTTCCGGTCCGGAACGACTGCATAACCAGAGGACAGGATACATAAATGAACGTGATAAAGAGTGTAAAGGAGGTAAAAATGAAGCTTCATGGAAAAATGGCAATTCTTATCACGGCGATCTTTCTATTTTCAGGTGCTCTGGCCATGGAGGCCTGGGGTTGTGACCGTGCGGGTGAGCGCGGTAAGAAACCTTGCGTTTCCAGGGGGGGTGGTGGGGGAGCATGCGGACAACCCCACGGTATTGTCGGCATGGGGGGCCGGCGCCTGGGTTTGAGGGCCTTGAAACACCTGGACCTGACGGATGACCAAAAAACTCGCCTGGCTGGAATTATTAAGCAGCATAGAGATCAAGGCCATGCGGTCCACAGTCAGCTCATGGCGGCCAGAAAGAGGCTGCACGATGCCATTCACATCCAGCCGGTTGATGAAAAAAATATTCGCGATGCCCACAGACAGATGGCGCTTTTGATGGAAGAACTGGCGGTGTTGAGGGCGAAAGCCGTTTCCAATGCAACCGCGGCACTGACCCCAGACCAGAAAATGAAACTCAAAAAGAAGCGCCAGAGCATGTCTGAGTGTGCTAAGGCAAAAAGACGTTGTCGAAAAGCCGGATTGGATGTATGGCTTGACCGTACCGCCGAATAAACCGTTCGGGTAGGGCCGGAAACACGGAGGGCACCCCGTACTTTCCGCCCCAGGGGTGCGCTCGTTCTGAACCATTTTAGCCGCCGGCTCTGTGAGACCGGCGACCGTTGCATATGCCATCTATGGGACCGCGTGATAACGACATCATCCGTCGGGTTATGGGGGGAGACCTAGATGCCTTTGAAATCCTGGTGAAACGGTATAAACACATGGTATTCGGGATCGTTAAAAAGCACGTTCCGATCAGTGATATTGATGAAACTTCCCAGGATGTCTTTATACGGGCTTATCAGTCTTTAAACACATTCAAGGGTCATGGCGGCTTCAAGTCCTGGTTATCCGCTATTGCGGTAAGAACCTGCTATGATTTCTGGCGTAAACATTACCGCTCCCGCGAGTGGCCCGTAAGCACTCTGAGCGCGTCAAGCCGGAAATGGATGAACGCGGTGCTGTCCGAAAAATCAATGCAAGCCTTCCGATCCCGGCAGGCCCACAGGGAGGCCATCGAGGTGCTGAGGTGGATGCTGGATCGCTTGTCAGCCGAAGATCGAATGGTAATTGAGCTGGTGTTCTTGGAGGGGCTCTCGATTAAGGAGACCGCGCGGCTCCTGGGCTGGAGTGTTTCCAAAGTCAAGATCCGGTCCTATCGTTCCCGAAAAAAAATGAAGAAATTACTATGCACAGCGCCCTAAGTTCAAGACGCTTATTCAGGCAAGGAGTGAACAAGGAGCCCGCGCAGCAGCTTGGTAGCGCTGTGAGCAGGCACTGCAGAGAGCGACGCAGCATGATGAGATATATGGGACTTATGTCGCAGTGGATAACGTCTGTACAGGAAAATGTGCGGTGAAAGCCTATGAAAAACGGCAAAAACGGAATCAAAACGCTAGAAAAGGCCCTGAAAACAGCGTATAACGAGCAGAGGCCTAATGAGGGAATGGAGGCCCTGGTCAAAAATAACGGCTGGGAGGCCGTGGTCATGAATCAGATAAGGGGTGTCGGTCCCCTTCATCATCTCCGATTCCACCAGGTGTGGCGCTTTCTTGCTCTTTTGGAAGCGTCCTTTTGGCGAATCGTTCCGGCTACCTGTGCCCTGATCATCGTGCTGGCGGCTCTGAACTTGGTATTCAGTTTTTCACCGGAACTTGAGATGGCCGTCATCGCCATGGACAATCCTGTAGGATACGAGTTGATTCAACCCCTGGGATGACAGCAGAGATGGAAAAAGATGAATAAGACTAAAATCGCCGTGGGGATCCTCCTGATATTTACCATCGGAGTGTTGGCCGGTACACTCGGAACCGGCATGTTCGTAAAGCGGAAAATCCTGAAATTTGCCCTCGAGGCCGAGTCGCCCCCCAAGAGAGTGCTGAAACGTTTCACCAGGGAACTCGATCTGTCGAACCGCCAACAGATAGCAGTTGAGGAGATCTTAAGCCGCTTGCAGTCCCGAATGGACGAATTCAACCGCACGCATCACCCTGATTTTCGGAAAATATTTAATGACAGCATTTCCCAATTAAGAGACATCCTGGATGAAAGACAGCAACGGAAACTTGATAGGCTATATGCCAGGTTAAAACACCGTACGCGCCGGTTTTCAGAAAGACCCCCGGGGCGTCATCCGCCTAACGGTTTGCGGCCAAAAAGAGACCGCATGGTCGGTCAAATGGCTGCGGACATAATCGATCAGCTGCATTTAAATCAAGATCAGGCGGCCGAAGTGCGTCGCATTATCCGGGAGTACTTCGGGGCCACCCCAGGGTTCCGCAAAAATAAGTCTTATAAACCTACCCTATGATCGCTACGCGCCAAACCGGCAGGACCTCAGGGCTCGGGCAGGTAAGCGTAGACTCCGAGAACAACGTCACACCTTAAGAGCCCAATCATCTCACGCAGCGGCGTTGGGAAATTTCGGAATCCGCCGGGGATGCCTTAATTTCCGCACCTTGCTGAGCGAACGCTTGAACACATGCAATCTGCGAATTTATCTTAGCGCCAGACCTAAGACCGGAAAGAGGGTCGTCCTGCAGGAAATTTAATAAAGGACGCAACGGTCTGCCCGTACGGCCGGGAAACGCCGCCGATTCCTTTCTTGACACTATTTCGGCATTTCACTATACTTGAATGACGGCAACAGTTTATTCTTCCTATCCATGAAAAGGAGGCCATATGTTAAGGAAACAACCTAAAAATATGAAAAGCGCGCCATCGAACGACTACGGAGCGAGAACTTCGGGAATAGCCGAGGAAACGACCAAACCCGACGCGACTCCTGAATCCAAAGCCACGGTGATCGGTGAGAACATCTCGGTTGAGGGTACCATCCTGGGCAGAGAAAATCTAATCATCGAGGGGGCCATGAACGGTAATATCGAACTGGAAAAGCATAAGGTCACCATCGGCCTAAAGGGCCAGGTGGCAGCGGCAATTCACGCCGAAGACGTGACCGTAAGCGGCAGATTGGCGGGAAATATCCAGGCGGCGGGCAAGGTGGTGTTCACAAAAGAGGCTGATTTCAACGGCGAAATCAAGGCCAAGCGGATCGCTGTGGAAGACGGCGCCTATCTGAAGGCCATGATCGAGCTTGAACGTGATACCAAGCAACCCCCAATCGACCTCCCCAGAAGCCGGAAACCCCAGCCGGCGTCGCCATCTACTCCCAAGGAAGCCGCCGCCAAGGGGTAGCCTTTGTCTGAAGCAATTACATCCGCCCATGCCGGATCCATGTCCAACCCTGCACCGACGGGTTACAGCGGAAAGATCGTACGGTCCTTCCTGCGCGAGGTAGAAAAATACCCGGACACCGCGCTCCTCGATACCGGGTTGATTTCAAATGAGAACATCAGTTTATTAGCCGGTCGTCTGAAACAGCTGTACATTTACGACTTCATCAGGCGCCTCAACAGCCTCCGTGACGATGACCTCCCCTTTGATACTTTTCTGGATGACATGGATTATCCACCGCAAACCTTTGACGGCATTTTTCTCTGGGATTTTTGTGATTACCTGGCCACCGAAGAGGTGCACCGTTTTTTAAATAAATGCTATGCCACCTTAAAGCCGGGTGGTCTGATCATGACCTATGCCGTGGGTGAAAGACAGCCCCCGGCAAGGATAAACGCTTATATCGTCGATATAAGTTGCCGTGTTTATACGCGACCTCGATCGGAAGTCGCCCTGTCATCCCGGTACCGGTCCAATAGACGCATTCTGACACTGTTTGGTCTTTTTTCCCTGGTAACCTCTTCAATTTACCGTGATGGATTCCGGGGATTTATCTTCCGGCGTGATCCATCCTGAACAGTCATTCACAGGTCATGAAACTATTCGACAGCCATTGTCATCTCGATGACCGGGCCTTTAAAAAAGATTTAAAGTCAACAATCGAACGGGCCTCGGCGGCCGGTGTTTCGGAAATGATGATCGCCGGCGTTGATTTAAAAACCGCTGAACGGGCCGTCAGCATCGCAGATCAATACAAGGGGGTGTATGCCGCCGTAGGGATTCATCCTCACCATGCCGAAAAAGCGCATGCGCTTCTATTGAAATCATTGTGTGAACTGGCGGAAAACCCTCAGGTTAAGGCATGGGGAGAGATCGGCCTTGATTTCAACCGCATGTACTCATCAAGAGAAAAACAGGAAGAGTGGTTTACCGAACAGCTCCGCACGGCGGATGAGTTCGGCCTGCCCATAATATTCCACGAAAGAGACAGCGGGGGACGCCTTATTGAAATCCTTAAAAAAAAACTAAAAAAGGATAGGCAGGGCGTAATCCACTGCTTCAGCGGGAATAGAGAGGAACTGGAACAGTACCTCAAGATGGGTTTCTACATCGGTATTACCGGTATCGTGACCATGCAGGACCGTGGGGCACCCCTTCGAAGACTGGTTCCCTACATCCCGACCGATCGGATATTGATCGAGACCGACGCACCTTATCTTACTCCGGCACCCCAAAAAAACCGTTTTCGCAGAAACGAACCCGCCTTTGTAAAAACCGTATTATTGAAGTTGGCTGAAATCAGGGACGAAGATGCAGAGATTTTGGCGGATAAAGTCCAGCGGAACACCTACGAGCTATTCAGAATTTCGTGTCGGCACCGGGGTTGAGATCCCTGAAAGCGTTGAAAAATTGCGCATTGCCGATCATTTGCTTAATCGTATGAACAGAGCCGATGATCGTTCCGAGGATACCCGGTGCCATAACGCTTTGGCCGGCAAAGAAAAGCCCCCTAACAGCGGCGCGGCTCAGCACGGATGTCTCCAGGAGCTGGTCGCAGGAACGTCGGACCCCGTAAGCCGATCCGCCGGGGCTGTTTACCCAGTCCCGTATGGTCAGCGGTGTATAGGCATCCAGCAATGTGGTCCCCGACAGGGGGCCTAGAACCGCTTCCGTCTCAGGGATAAGATCCCAGGCCCGTTTCTCTTTTTGAAGGCTGTAGCCGCTACCCCGGGAACCGCTTGTTGTTTGCGCCCATCTGTTCCAGAGATGGGGCTCACCCGCTGTCAGGATGGTCAGTAAGTTGGTGCCAGACCGTTTGGTTTTTGTTATCTGGTAGTACTTAAGGTCCCGGATATGGCCGTCTTTTTGGGTGCTGATTTTGAAAATATTATGGGGTATCGCCTTAGTGGACGCGGCCTCGATGCTGAAATGGGCGCAAAAAAACCCTTCGGTGTTTTTCAGCCTGTGCACAATGTTTTTATAGGCAGGCTTGATTTCTTCCGGAGAAAGCAGGTCGAGAATGACCTGCGGATGTACGGCTCCAACCACCATGGTTGACTCCAGCCTTTTACCCGATGCCAGTTGAACCCCTTCAACCATTCGGTCGCGAGATAGGATGCGGTCAACAGCATCTCCGCAGCGTATCTTTCCACCCAGATCTTCAAGTCTACGGACAAAAGCGTTGACCATATCCGTGCCGCTGCAGGCCAGCCGCCATGATGAAAACAGGTAGGTGGCGAGGGCCATGTTGTGGTAAAACATCGGACAGGAGTCCATGGGAACCCCGACCCAATGACAAGGGACACCGAGAACCTTTTTGAGGTCGGGTGAGCACCCTAACCTAGTGACGATTTCACCTACCGGCTTTATCTCCTCCAGCATGGAGGCATCATTTTTTGTTGAAAAGAGAAAATCAAGGGATGCGATTTTGCGGCCGTTGAAGCGCAACCTGTCCATGATGGCGGAGATCCGGCCTTTCTGGCTTCCGAAGGTAGCCTTCAGATTTTCTTCGTAGGCGTCGAATCCTTCCGGGAGGTCGAAGGTGAAGTCCTCAAAGATATAGCGGTCGATGACGCCGTCCGCCCCCATTCTTTTTACCGGGACCGCCGATGTCACCCCCAGAAAGTCAAATAATCTCCGCAAGACCTGACCTTCGCCCAGGGCGCCTAAATAGTGCACACCCACGGAACAATCCACTCCCCCGCGGGTATAGCTGCGCATCAACCCCCCGGGAAGGGGGTTTTTTTCGATTACGGTTACCGCAAACCCCAGTTGAGCCAGGAAGATGGCTGCCGAAAGGCCGCCGACTCCGGAACCGATGACTATAACTTTTTTAGGGGGATGAATACCTCTCTGCATGTGCATTCCTTATCCTTTTGGGTGAGGGCGGTATATTATGCCTTTATTCACAGCCACATAAGTCCGCCACATCTGGTCATGCTGCGCTGCTCTTTGGGGCGCCTGCTCACAGCGCTGCCAGGCTGTTGTGCCGGCTCCTCCTTCGCTCCATACCCGAATAAACGTCTCGAACCGATGTCACAGTGTATCGTTTTTACACCGGATGCAGACGATAGTACAAGCTCATTTTACGAAAATCACCCAGGCGTAAGTACATGGATTTGACCCCGATACACCGCTCTAAGACACCGTAGAGATCATCGCAAGCGGATGATGCGGTTTTACATTCTTTTTACATCCTTTTTACATACCGGTGACAACCGGTCGGTCCCGCTGTGTTAGGTTAGCGGCGAACGGAGCGGAAGATGATAAAAGCGGTTTTGACAAAAAACGCCCGCGGATATAATGATAGGGGTGGCCGTCCGACTCCGTTTAGGCACGCCCGTTATATCCGGCGGCGGACAACCGTATGGAGGTGGAAGATGATTCAGAGGTTACATAAACGTACCGTCACTTGGACGGCAGTGTTGATCTGTTTGGGCCTGGGTATCGGTTTAATCCGAGTGTCTAAGTTATATGCCAAGACCGGCGTTCCAGGGGTTGCCTGTGTGGTGGAAATGGACCGGGGGGTATTATCAACCGGTAGAACCCAGCGTGCGGTGGTCAAGGTCACCCTGGACGCGCCTCCCCCGAGGACTGATTACGTGAGGCCGGCCGTCAATCTGTCCATTGTACTCGATCGCTCAGGGTCCATGGCGGGGCAAAAGTTGGAAAAGGCCAGGCAAGGTGCCGTTGAAGCGCTTCGACGGTTGGGGGATCGGGATATATTTTCACTGGTGAGCTACGACCATCGTGTGCAGACTGTCGTTCCGGCCCGTCTGGCTCGAAATGTCGAATGGATCGAAGGGCGTATCCAGCAGATCCGCTCCGGGGGGAATACGGCCCTTTTTTCAGGGGTCTGTCATGGCGCCGCAGAAATTCGAAAGCATATCGGCAGGGACTATGTTCAGCGCCTGATACTGCTGTCGGACGGTATCGCCAACGTCGGCCCCCGTTCCCCGGAGGATCTTGGGCGCCTGGGTGCGGCTCTCAGCAAAGAGGGTATTTCCGTAACCACCATCGGCGTCGGTACCGACTATAATGAAGACCTGATGACACGCCTGTCACAAAACAGTGACGGCAATACCTACTTTGTAGAATCTGAAAGGGACCTTCCGCGGATTTTTGCGGCTGAATTGGGTGATGTACTGGATGTGGTGGCCCAGGGGGTCCGTATGAGAATCGATTGTTCCAACGGCGTCCGTCCGCTGGCGCTCATAGGGCGCGAAGGCAGACTGCGGGGAAATTCAGTGGAACTGTCCCTCAACCAACTCTACGGCAGGCAACAGAAGTACGTTTTAATCGAAATGGAAATCCCCCCCGGGAGCGACGGGGAACAGAGAGATATCGCCGTGGTTACGGTCTCCTATAACAATCCCTTTACCCACCGGCGGGAGGTGAGCACCGGGCATCTGAAGGCACGATTTTCAGATGATCAAAACCTGATAAAGCAGTCGGCCAATGTCCAGGTGCATCGGGCCTACCATCTTAACCTGAATGCTCTGGTGCAGGAGGAGGCCATTCGGTTGGCCGATGAGGGAAAACCGCAGGCGGCGGTCAAAGAACTAAAAGGGTCCGTTCAGAGATTGAAGGCGGCTGGCGGTAAATACGGTGATACCGAGATGCTTCAGAAGGCCGCTAAAATGGAGGAGCAGATTGGCAGAATTGAAAGGCGCGGTATGACCAAAAAGAACAGAAAAATTCTGCGCACCGATGCGTATCAGCAAAAAAACCAGCAAATGACCAAATAACCGGCGGGCGTGGATGACCGGGAACACCCTCCGGAGGTTTAATACCCGGATAAACTCTGAGAACACCATGCAAAGACGTTTCATCCTCCTGTACTGGATGTTATTTCTTGTACCGACCCTGCTTATCGCCTTGGCTGCCTTTCAACTGTTGCGTCACGAGCAGGAACGCATCGAGCAGATGGCCCGCTCCGCGGCACTCGACCGGGCGCGGGCCATTGCCGAAACCCTGCAGTTTACCGTGGCAGCCATTGAGAATGAACTCACCCATACCCTGCTGCAGATACCTCCCTCTGAGCTGTTGGATACGCTCATCCACTGGGAAACGGACAATCCCCTGGTTCGAAACGTGTTTATCTGGCATCCGCGAAAGGGATTGCTTCATCCCCGGACCCACCCCAATGACTCCTGGGAGGAACAGCGTTTCATCCAGCGCTACGATCTCCTTTTTTCGGGACGTATTCCCTGGCCCGGGGGTGACACAGGGAATTCGGAAACGGCATCCACCCCGTCTTCACCGTCATTGACGGAGGGAAGTGGTGATCACATAAATGTCCGGGGGATAGGCTCCGGTTTTTTGCAAGAGATGAAACGGCTGAGGGTGGGGAGCCAGAAGATGGTTTACCTCGCTCACGCACCGGACAAAGACCATGGCGCCCGCGCCGGTGTTAGCGCAGTGGCGTCGGGCCAACGCAGTGGATGGGCACCTTGGTTTTCTGAAAATAAGTTATACATCATCGGATGGGTCCAACCTGAAAAGGGCGCCCCCGTCTACGGCATCGAGTTGGAGCTGATCACCCTGCTGTCCCGAATGGTGACCGGCTTTCCGACTCACGACGTGGAGGGCGTGGCCTTTGCGCTTATAGATGACGGAGGCCGTTTGCTGTACCATACCGGCGAGTCCATCCTGGAGCCGGATAGCTCGCCGGCCGTGACCGTCAGCCTGGCGCCCTACCTGCCTCACTGGCAGGTGACGGCACACGAGGTTGCCGGCGCGTCCAAACGGTTAGGCGGGAGGGGCTTTATCATTCTTGCGGGAATTGTACTGGCCATTTTTGTTTTTGCCATCTTTACAGGGGGATTGATGCTTACCCGCCAGGCCCGCAGGAGCTTCAAGGACGCCGAACAAAAAACCGCCTTTGTCTCCAATGTATCCCATGAACTGAAGACGCCGCTTACCAGTATTCGCATGTATGCCGAGCTTCTGCATCAAGACAGGATAAAAGACCCTAAAAAAAGACGGCAGTACCTGTCTGTAATCGCCAAAGAGAGCCTGCGGCTTACACGCCTGGTGAACAATGTTCTCGATTTTAGCCGCTTGGAGCAGGGCCGCAAGAAATACAGGATTGAATCGGTAGACATGCACGCCTATCTCAACCGTTTTATCGCGGCCAGTATGCCTCGGGTTCGGGCGGCGGGCATGAAATTGGAATCCAAACTGCCCCCGGCGCCTGTTTATGTAGATATCGACCGGGATGCCCTGGAGCAGGTTCTGATCAATCTTTTGGACAACGGCATTAAATATGCCGCCGCCGGCAAAGAATTGGCCATCACCCTGACAGTCGAGGCGGGCACCTGTCGTCTGGCGTTTCTGGATCAAGGTCCTGGTGTGCCTAAGGCGCATCGTTCCCGGATCTTTTCCAAATTCTACCGGGTGGACGATACCGTGACCGCCCGGCAGCTGGGTTCGGGCTTGGGGCTTTCAATCGCCCGACGTCTTGTTCGGGATTTCAAGGGTGATCTTTTTTATGTCCCCCGGCCTGGGGGGGGCAGCTGTTTCGTGGTACTGGTGCCCTTAAGCGCCCAACTTGCAGCTGGCCATCGGCAGAAGGGAGGGGTGGAATGACATCGCCGCATATACTGGTGGCCGAAGACGATCTGAATATCAGACACGGCCTGGTGGACACCCTGGAAAGCGAGGGGTACTCCGTGACGGCGGCCGGAGATGGCGGGGAAGCTCTGGAGATTTTTTTCAGGCAGTCCTGCGACCTGGTGATTCTCGATATCATGATGCCGGTGAAAAGCGGGTATGATGTGTGCCGCCGTATCCGGCAGGAGAACAGGCAGGTACCCATTATCATGCTCACCGCCAAGGGGGAGGAGATAGACAAGGTGGTCGGACTGCAGCTCGGTGCGGACGACTATGTGACCAAACCTTTTGGCGTCCATGAGCTGCTGGCCCGCATAGCCGCCGTGCTTAGGCGCTCCCGGCGTCAAAGCGCCGCTTCTCCGGGGAAGGAAAAGGCGCCCCGCAGATTTCGGTTCGGCGGCGCGGAAATCGACGGGCGCCAGCTCCGCGGCCGTAAGGATGGGAGCGTCTTTGACCTCACCACCCGTGAACTGGATCTGTTAATCTATTTTCACCGTTACCCCAACGAGGTGTTGAGCCGGGAGCGGTTGCTGAACGCGGTGTGGGGTCTGGAATACTACGGCACTACCCGGACCCTGGATCAGCATATTGCTCAGCTGCGCAAGAAAATAGAACCCCGGGGGACCAATCCCCGCTATATCACCACCGTGCATGGTGTGGGATACCGTTATACGCCGCCTGAATAACCGATCGCTGTGCATACCCTTAAACGGCCGTGTCCTGCATGGGGCTAGGCAGTTAAGATCTCATCCACATCACGTTCGATTCTGCTGATTTCTTCCGCCAGAACCATGGCACCCTTATCCCGCGCCTGGCTTAAATCATCTCCCCACTGCTGAAGCATGCTGGTGTCGATACGGCGGACACTGTTGTCTCGGGCCCATTCCCGACCGATTTTGTGCCCCAGCGATTCCATTTGGGAGCGGACGGCGTCCTGATCCCGGGACTGAAACACGGAAAGGATCTCCTGCATGCGGGCTTTCCAGCCCTTGACGAGCCATGTCCCGTCATAAAACCGGTGAAACCATTTTTTCTCCTGAGCGTCCATTTTACCTCCTGCCATCCTTCTTTCCTCGATCCCGGTATTTTATTCCGGATCAGGCTTATGATCAATACACAAATGCGGGTATCCTGCCGGTCCGCCTCGCGGGTAGTCATGGAAGCATAAGCGGGCCGCCGGCTCTATTTCCGCCGGAAGTGCTGCTTGACAGGCTAGACCGTATACGCAATATATGAGCGTAGCAAACCTAGGAAAGGATTATCGAATTGTACTATCTTGGGGTTGATATCGGAAGCCTGTCGTGTGATGCGGTTTTAATTGATCGAAACGGAGATGTATTGTCCTCGGCGGTGGAGCCTACAGGGGCGGACAATTTGAAGGCCATAGACAAGGCTGTCCGGCGTGTATTGGAACAGTCGGGTGTTACAAGGCAGAATATCAAGGCCACTGTTTCCACCGGCTATGGGAGAAAACGGGTGGCAGGCCGGTTGTGCGATGTAACCGAGATCACCTGCCACGCCAGGGGTATCAATGCCCTGCTGGGTGACACCCGTGTTCTGATCGACATCGGCGGGCAGGACAGCAAGGCGATCGCCCTGGACCAACAGGGGAACGTGGTCAATTTTGCCATGAACGACAAGTGTGCCGCGGGAACCGGTCGCTTTTTGGAGGCCATGGCCCGGGCCTTACAGGTCGATATTGAAAAACTGGGTGACATGGATCTCGGCGCTACCGGAGATCTGGTTCTCAGCAGTATGTGTACCGTGTTTGCGGAGAGCGAGGTGGTCTCCCTGATTGCCAACGGCGTGGCCATTAATGAAATCGTTTCGGGTATGAACCGGGCCATTGCCTCGCGTACCCTGTCTCTGGTTAAACGGGCGGCCGGAAACCTAAACGGCCTTTCCGTGGCCATGTCCGGTGGTGTCGCCAAAAACGGCGGCGTCATAAGGGCATTGAACCGGATTTTGGGTTGCCGCATCAGCGTGCCGGATCAGCCGGATACAGTCGGCGCCCTGGGAGCCGCCTTGATTGCCCTGGAACGGTCCGGTACGGCCTAACCTTGGGGTTTGACATTGTGATTTGATCGCTATTGAATTTTCCTGGTGGGCCGCATTATGGATGTCGATTATGTAAACAGGCAGACCTTGCATTGGGCGGCATATTTGAGAAAATCCTCAGCGGTCCATACCGTCACGCCCTCGATAAGCTTGCTTTCGTCGATTTCCATCATGTCTATGGTCATTTTACAGGCGATCAATTCAACGCCCTCCAGCTGAGCCGTTTCCTGAAGGTCCGAAAGTGATGGAATATTGGCTTTGTCGATCTTGCGCTTCATCATGCCGGTTGCAATGGTCGTCATACCGGGAATGGCCCCCATCACGCCGGGCGGAAAAAACTTGGCCCGATCCACTCCCCCATGCATAACCAGGTTCATGCCCATAAAGGAATAAAATATCTTGCTATCCATACCCTGTCGAGCTGCATTGATGCCCAATACAAGTGACGGGTAAGCACCATCCAGAGTATCCTTTACACAGATAAACCCCGCCTTTTCTTTTATTTTTGCCATGATCCTACTCCTTTCGTGAGAATGTGGCCGGTTTGCCACACATAAAGATAACATAGGTGTGCAGCCGGGGAAGGTCAAGTGTTCGATTTCAATTCCAGTCCGGTCTAGAATATCCAACGACACCCGGTGAATCTCGGACACATCCTCCCGGCGCATGAGTGTATAAAGAGGTATCATTAGATTCCTCATCCAACAACAATAATTGTATATATCGTTAAGAGCAAAGACAATTTATTGCTTTAACAGTAAACGATATATTGACAAACGCCAAATAGAGCGCTAAGATTGATAAGGTGTCGAGGTAAAGGAAAGCCCTGAATGGGCCATAACGATGTTGAAAATAAGCTACAAGCGCGGGCGGGTGATACTTTGGCCATCTTGCATGGCAAGGCGAAGGGCCCGCCAGCATGATCATCGGTAAAGGAGGTTTTCCGTGCAGACCGCCAGTCAATTCCTGTCGTTCGAAGAACAGCAGATTATACACGATGACAGCCTGAAAATATTGAAAGATGTCGGTGTGCTGTTCCATAGCGACCGCGCTTTAAGCATATTGGCCAAGAATGGCGCTTGCGTTGACAGAGACGGCAAAATCGCCAGAATCCCGGAGGAGATGGTGGAGCAAGCCCTGAAAACCGCGCCTAAATCATTCACCCTTGGCGCACGCGTGCCGGAAAACGACTTTGCCTTACCGTCCGCTTACAGCGGGTATGTACTGGACAACGGCGGTATTTTCACCCGTGATTTCCGGACCGGGGAACGACGCAAGGCCAACTTTCAGGATCACATGGAATTTTTAAAGGTATTCGATGAAATGAAAATGGCCAAGGTCGTGTGGGGTACCTCGGTTCACGAGTTTCCTATTCACTCGTCGGGCCTGCGTACGGATCTGACCGCTTTTATCTACTCCTCCCTGCACATCCAGGATGAGTTGGGCGGACCCGAAGAGGTGCCCTATTTAATCGAGGGGCTGGAAGCCATTTTAGGGAGTGCCGACGCGGTTAAAGAGCGCAAGATTTATTCCGTGGTGTACTGCACACTGGCGCCCCTGGTACACGAAAGCCAGATGTGCGATGCATACCTGGATCTGATCCGGTATCACCAGCCCATTTGCCTGTTCCCCATGCCCTGTGCCGGTTCCACCGGCCCGGCCAGCCTTCGCAGCAACATTTCCCTGGGCAACGCCGAAGCCCTTTCCTCCCTGGTGCTCTTTCAAATGGCAGAGCCCGGTTGCCCCATTATTTTTGGGGATGCTTCTGGTAGCACTGATTTTACTTCGGGCAATTTCCTGGAAGGGTCGCCGGAAATGGTGCTGCAGACAGCCGCCAGGGGTGAAATGGCCCGGTTCTACGAGCTGCCCAACGAGCAGGCCGGCTGTCTGACCGAAGCCAAGGAGCACGGTCCTCAGGCCATATTGGAAAAAGTGGTTACCACCCTACCATTGGCCATGAGCGGGGCCGACCTCATCCAGGGGCCCGGTGCCCTGGAGACCAGCAACATGATGACTCTGGAGCAGATCGTGGTGGACGACGAGATTGCCTGCTTCTGTAAGCGCATCCGTGACGGCATCGACACATGTGCTGATAAAAACTATTTCGAAGATATCAGGGAAGTGAAACCGGGCGGACATTTCCTGATGCAGTCCAATACCCTTTCCGCCTGCCGCGGCAGCGAATTTATGATGCCCGCTCTGTGCGATCGCAGTACTTACGAACAGTGGATCGATCTGGGCCGGCCGGACATTTACGGGCGGGCTAAAGAGCGTGTGGAGGAAATCCTGGCCTCACCCCAGAAAACCCCCCTGCCGGATGACGTCATCGGCAAACTCGAAGATATTATGCGCAGGGTCGATGAAGAACTGGCCTAGAAGAGCGATAGTGGTGTTACAGAGCCGCCGCAAACCTGATTCAGTGGTCAGGAATTCTAACCTGAATT
>CAZWGD010000010.1:0-6523 GCA_964633235.1 uncultured Desulfobacteraceae bacterium
CTTGAATCCTGGCCCCGCCGGAATCGTTTATCCCCACCACCGGCACCCCGGCCTTCAGGGCCATGTCCATAACCTTGCAGATCTTCTTGGAATGCATCTCGCCCAGGCTGCCGGCCCTGGAGGTAAAGTCCTGGGAATAGGCGAATACCGGTCGCCCATCCACCATACCGTGACCGCAGACAACCCCGTCTGACGCAATCTCAACCTCTTGCATCTCGAAGTTCACGCAGCGATGGGAAACGAACATGTCTGTTTCCCGAAAGGTTCCCTGGTCGAATAGAAGGTTCAAGCGTTCGCGTGCGGTGAGCTTTCCCTTTTCCTTTTGCCGGGAAACCGCCTGTTTCCCTCCCATCTGCAGGGCTTTTTCTTGCCGTTCCTGCAAGTCCTTGATCTTTTCTTCAACAATTCCCATTACGAGTTCCTTTCACTCTGACATCGTGATGTCGTTTGCCGGCCGCACCCTCACGAGTATATGGTTAGCCGTCAAGCCGGATATGCAACCCCAGGGGTCAGTATCAACCCCGTTTTGTTTATAGCAATCATTTGTACTGTCAAGTTAAAAAGGGCGATTTCGCAAAAAGGTTCGGCACCGGGCGTTTTTTCCGGGTCCTAGCCTGAACTTCTTCTTTCCAACGCCGGCATGAATTCGGCGATCACCTGCTGCATCACGCCGTAGGGGTTGGCCCTTTTTTCCAGGATGGCGGCCACGATTTCTTCCAGCCGGCCGTTTTGGGTCAATTCTTTGCGCAGCAGGCGGAACAGCTCATAGTGGATCATCTGCAGGGTTTCCTGGCGGATCCTCCCGCGCCGCCTTTCCAACATCAGTCCACTCGTCTTCAAATGCCGCCGATGGGCCCGAATGGCCTCGAACAGATCCTCTACCCCCTGCCTGCCGGTGGCCACCGTCTTGACCACGGGAGGCGTCCAGACCCTCGCTTTCAGGTGTCCGTCCTGAGTCACGCGATGAGAAACCTCGGCGTACACCTGGTCCGCCCCGGCATGATCGTATTTGTTGATCACGTAAATATCGGCAATTTCCATCACTCCGGCCTTCATGCTCTGGATGATGTCGCCCAGGCCGGGAACCAGCACCAGGCAGGTGGTATCGGCGATGCGCACGATATCCACCTCGTCTTGTCCAACCCCCACGGTTTCCACGATGACCACGTCTTTTCCCGAGGCGTCCATGGCCTTGACCACGTTATCCGTGGTGCGGGCCAGCCCCCCCAGGAACCCGCGGGTGGCCATGCTGCGAATAAAGACACCCGGATCCCGGGACAGGTCACTCATCCTGATCCGATCTCCCAGAAGGGCCCCGCCGGTAAAGGGGCTGGTCGGGTCCACGGCAACGATGCCCACCGTCAGATCCCGATCGCGAAAGAAATGGGTCAATTTGTCCGTGATCGAACTCTTACCGGCCCCCGGTGCGCCCGTTATCCCCACCACAAAGGCCTTCCCGGTATGGGGATAGAGCGACTCCATACAGGCGCCGGCCCGGGGGTCCTCATCTTCCAGCCAGCTGATAACCCGGGCTAAAGCTCTTGGGGAGCCCTTGAGAAGCTCTTGGGTATAATCAACGCTCATTTTTACCGGGTACGCGCATGGGTTCTGACGAACTCAACAATTTCATCCGTGGGGGTGCCGGGGCCGAAAATCTCCGCCACACCGGCTTTTTTCAGCTCGGGGATGTCTTCCTCGGGAATGATGCCCCCGCCCACCACCAGGACATCCTCCAGCTGTGTTTCGCGCATTAGCTTCACCACCAGGGGAAAGAAGTGGTTGTGAACACCGGAGAGGCTGCTCAGACCCACCACGTCGGCATCTTCCTGAAGGGCGGTGTCCACGATCATTTCCGGTGTCTGCCTTAACCCGGTGTAGACCACCTCCATGCCGGATTCGGCAAAAATGCGGGCCAGCAGTTTGGCGCCGCGGTCATGCCCGTCCAGTCCAGGCTTGGCTACGATGATCCTTATCTTTTTTTCGGTCATGGGCCTTACCTCCAGATCCTTAAATGAATTCCTTGGGTCGGTACTCCTCAAAGACATCCCGCCACACATCGCATATTTCACCTACGGTGGCTTTGGCCTTCACGGCCTCGATAACCGCCGGCATGACATTTTCATCGGTTTGGGATACGCTGCGCAAACGATTCAAAGCCTTTTCCCAGGCTGCATGATCCCGCCGGGACCGCAATTCAGCCAGCTTTTGGGTCTCTTTCTCCCCCAGGGACATGTCGATTTTCAGAAGATTTGCCGGGGCCGGTTCCTCCATGACATACTTATTGATGCCCACGTAGGCCCGTTTCTGAGACTCGATTTCCTTCTGGAATCGATAGGCGCTGTTCTGGATCTCTTTTTGAATGTATCCGTTCTCAATGGCGACCAGGGTGCCGCCCATGTCGTCGATCTTTTGAATATAGGTGTCGATCTGCGCCTCGATTTGGTCGGTCAGGGCCTCCACGTAATAGGATCCGGCCAGGGGATCGATGGTCAGAGTGGCCCCGCTTTCCTCGGCCACGATCTGCTGGGTCCGCAGGGCCACGGTGACCGCTTCCTGGGTGGGGAGACAAAGGGCCTCATCGTACGAGTTGGTATGCAGCGACTGGCATCCGCCCAGGGCCGCCGCGTAAGTCTGCAGGGCCACACGCACGATATTGTTCAGCGGCTGCTGCGCGGTAAGGGTAACCCCCCCGGTTTGGACGTGGTAGCGCAGCATCATGGATCGTGGCTTGCTAGCGCCGAAGCGTTCCTTCATGACCCTGGCCCAGTACCGCCGGCCGGCCCGAAATTTGGCCACCTCTTCCAGCACGTCGGTGAAGGCGTTGAAAAAGAAGCTGAGGCGGCCGGCAAATTTGTCCACATCCATACCCCTCTCGATGCAGGCCTGGGTGTAGGCAATCCCGTTGGCAATGGTAAAGGCCATTTCCTGGGCCGCGGTGGCGCCGGCCTCCCGGATATGGTAGCCGCTGATGCTGATGGTATTCCACCTGGGCACCTGTTGCTGACAAAATTCGATCAGGTCCACAGTGAGCCGCATGGTCGGTCCCGGGGGGTATATGTATTGACCCCGGCAGATAATCTCCTTGAGTACATCGTTTTGCACGGTACCGCCGACCTTGTCCCAGGGCACCCCCTGCTCCTCGGCCAATACCAGGTACATGGCCAGAAGGATGGCCGCGGGGGCATTGATGGTCATGGATGTGGTCACCTTGTCCAGGGGAATCTTGTCAAACAGGACCCGCATGTCCTCCAGGGAATCGATGACCACGCCTACCTTACCGACCTCGCCCATAGAGAGGGGATGGTCACTGTCGTACCCGGCCTGGGTGGGGAGGTGAAAGGCCACGCTTAAACCCGTTTGTCCGCTCTCCAGCAGGTAGCGGTAGCGGGCATTGGTCTCCGTGGCACTGCCGAAGCCGGCATACTGGCGCATGGTCCAGTAGCGGCCGCGGTACATGGTGGGCTGAATCCCCCGGGTGTAGGGATATTCTCCCGGAAAGCCGCTTTGGGCTGTATAGTCGAAGCCGGTCACGTTTTCCGGAGTGTAAAGGCGTTCGATGGGCGTTCCCGAAATGGTGGTAAAGGCGTCCTTTTGCTCTCCGAAACGACCCAACACCTTGTCCAGCGTACCCTTTTCCCAATCCAGGTGCTTTTTTTTGATCTTCTCTATTTTCTTGTCCTCAAACATGCATATCCTCCCAAGGCAATCAACCCGCATGGGTCGGTGTGACGCTCACGACCGTTCACACAGCTCCACCAGCACCCCTTTGGTGGCTTTGGGGTGCAGAAAGGCGATTTTGGCGCCCCCGGCTCCCTTGCGCGGGGTTTCATCGATGAGGCGCACACCCTTCTCCTTTAACTCGGCCAGGGCCGCTTCGATATTCTCCACCCGAAAGGCCACATGCTGAATGCCCTCTCCCCGTTTGGCAATGTACTTGGCCACCGGACCGTCAGGAGATGTGGATTCCAGCAGCTCAACTTCACTTTCTCCCACGGGGAAAAAGGCCGTGGTCACTTTCTGCGGCTCCACAGTCTCGGTCCCTTCGAAATTTAGGCCCAGAACCTCGGACCAGAATGTCTTGCCGTCCGCAATGCTGTTTACGGCGATACCGATATGATCGATCTTCAAGACTTCCATGCTCTCCTCCCCTCCTCTATTGAAATTTGGCCATGGTACGCTGGAAGCCCGGCAGGGCATTTTGAATGGTCTTCTCATCCACACAAAAGGCGATTCTGAAATGTCCCGGTCCGCCGAACCCACTGCCGGGCACCACCAGGATGAGCTCTTCCTGCAGGGCCCTGGTAAATTCTACATCGTCGGGAATCGGTGTGCGGGGAAACAGGTAAAAGGCCCCGGGCGGAGTGATAAAATCGTAGCCGCAGGCGGCCAGACCGTCGCACAACAGCCGGCGATTCTCGGCGTATCGAGAGATGTCCACGCTCAGGCCCTGCATGCACGCCACCACACGCTGCATCAGGGCCGGTGCGTTCACGTAACCTAAGATCCGGTTGGCCAGGGCCACACCGGCCAAAAGGGCCTCTTTATGGGTGGCTCCCGGGTTGACGGCAATGAATCCGATGCGTTCACCGGGGATGGAAATATCTTTGGAGTACGACGTGCCGATGAAGCTTTCATTATAGGCTTTGAAAATACTCGGTACCGTAGTGTCGTCATAGACGATTTTGCGGTACGGCTCGTCGGAGATCAGGTAGATCGTGTGTCCGAACTCCCGGCCCTTTTCCGTTAACAGCAACCCCAGTTCAACCAGGCTTTCATAGGGATAGACCTGCCCCGTAGGGTTATTGGGAGAGTTGATGATGATGGCCTTGGTCTTGGGTGAGAGGGCTTGGGCAATGGCCTCCATATCCAGCATGAAATCGGCGCGGGTGGCAACCGGCTTCAGCACGCCGCCATGATTATCGGCATAGAAGCCGTATTCCACGAAGTAAGGCGCCGGTGTAATCACTTCATCCCCCGGATCCAGCAGCGTTTTGAGGATAACGTTCAGGGCCCCCGCGGCACCGCAGGTCATGGTGATATCCCCGTCGGAAATATCGACCTCCTGTTCCGCGGAAAGGTACGTGGCTACGGATCCGCAAACGTCCGGATACCCGGTATTGGGCATATAGCAGTGGTCGCCCAGGCCGCAGGAATCGACGGTATCCCTCAATACCTCGTTGAATTTGTCAGGCGGCGGCAGGTTCGGGTTGCCCAGGCTGAAATCGAAGACATTTTCGGCCCCATGTTCGGCTTTTAAAAGGGCGCCCTGCTCGAACATCTTTCGGATCCAGGAAGATTTCTCAATGAAGGTTTCGATTTTTTTAGCTATGGTCATGGGAACCTCCTGATTATGCAGGCTCTACCGATGTCACTTCGGGTATTTCTTGTTTCAACATCCTCTCAATCCCGTTCCTCAAGGTCATCTGGGACATGGGACATCCGGCACAGGCCCCCTGCAGACGGACCTTGACGACACCGTCTTCAAAGCTTACCAATTCAACATCACCGCCGTCGGCCTGCAGCATGGGCCGGATTTTATCAATCGCTTTTTGAATTTTTTCCTGCATGGTTATCCTCCTTCAGGTTGTCGGATTTAGGGTCTCGGAAATACCAATTCCACCGGACCCCGGAGTCTTCACTTACCTGGTTTGTCTACAAGGCACATTTAAAGGTACATATCAGGATAGGCACCTGTAAATGTAACGCAACAGACGGGCCAAAAGACAAGCAAGATGTGGAATTATTATTTCCGAGGCCCTTACTCGCTTAACCTACTAGCATAATATTATTCAGCAATTTAATGCAAGAATTAATTGGGTGTCCGTCACACGGATCGGCCTTGCTATCCAGGGCGCTTTTGGGCATAAAACCTTTTTTTGAACTCCGGAAAGGTATCCATGACAATCGACTCCCGGAGGTCGCCCATCAGGTCCGTGTAATGCTGGATGTTATGGATCGAGTTCAGGCGGTAAGACAGAAGCTCCCGGGTCATGTACAGATGGCGCAGATAGGCCCTGGAATAGTTGCGGCAAGTGTAGCAGGTACAACACGCCTCGATGGGTTCCGGATCATCCTTAAAGCGGGCGTTGCAGATGTTGATGGTTCCCGAAGCGGTGAACAACTGCCCGTTCCTGGCGTTGCGGGTGGGCATGACACAGTCGAACATGTCCGCGCCCATCTCCGCCAGATCGACCAAATCTTCGGGTGTCCCCACTCCCATGATGTATTTGGGCCGGTCATCGGGCAGTATCGGCAGGGAGTGGCCCGCCATTTCCAGCATGACATCCTTGGGCTCCCCCACGCTTAAACCACCCAGAGCATAGCCGGGAAAATCCATCTCCAAAAGGGCTTCCGCTGAACGGGTGCGCAGGTCGGTATACATGCCGCCCTGGACAATTCCGAACAGCAGGTTTCCATTACGGGTTTCGGCTTTCCACACCTGCCGGCACCGTCCCGCCCAGCGGGAGGTAAGTTCCAAAGCCCCGCGGACATAGGGAGCACTCAAAACCTTATCCACGACCAA
>CAZWGD010000010.1:6533-15172 GCA_964633235.1 uncultured Desulfobacteraceae bacterium
TTCCAAAGCCCCGCGGACGGCCTGGCGGCCCTGGGGATAACGGATGCACTGGTCCAGGCACATCATGATGTCCGCATCCAGCGTCAGTTGGACCCGGATAGATTTTTCGGGTGTCAAGACATGGCGGGACCCATCGATATGGGATTGAAAGGCATACCCCGTTTCGCTGATCTTGGAGAGTTTGGCCAGGGAAAACACCTGAAATCCTCCGCTGTCGGTCAGAATGGGCCGCTCCCACCCCATGAACCGGTGCAGGCCGGAGAACCGGCCGATGACCTCGCAACCCGGCCTTAAATAGAGGTGATAGGCATTGCCCAAAATGATTTGGGCCCCGGCCGCGGTCAGCTCTTCCGGGGATAATGATTTCACCGTGCCCAGCGTTCCCACGGGCATGAACACCGGCGTTTCAATGCTGCCGTGGCGGGTTTTCAGGATTCCCGCCCTGGCCCGGGTCTCACTCGATCTGTGTGTAATTTTGAAATTCGGCATGCAAGATATTTATTGTGGGTTTATTCCAGGCTACTCGATCAACATGGCATCCCCATAGCTGTAAAACCGGTAACCGGCGGCAATGGCCCGGTGATAGGCCTTCATTATGTAGTCGCGGCTCGCAAAGGCGGAGACCAGCATCAGCAGGGTTGATTTGGGCAGATGAAAATTGGTGATCAGGGCGTCCACGATTTTAAATTCATAGCCGGGATAGATAAACAAATCACACGCGCCCCGGCCGGGGGAGAGCACACCATGACGATCGCAGGCATACTCCAGGGCCCGCACGCAGGTGGTACCCACACAGATGATTCGTCCACCGGTTTGCCTGGCGTGGTTGACTGCCGCCGCCGCGGATGGGGATATCTGAAACCGCTCGGCATGCATCCTATGTTCCCGCACGTCGGCAACCCGGACCGGCGCAAAGGTGCCGTAACCCACATGCAGGGTAAGCGGAATCAGCTTTATGCCCTTGGATTGCAGGCGGCTCATTAGGGAGTTGGTAAAATGCAGACCTGCCGTGGGGGCGGCCACGGCACCCTTTTGGGATGCGTATACCGTCTGATAGCATGTGGCGTCATCAACGGGTTCATGCGACCCATTATCACGACGGATATAGGGTGGAAGCGGCACCCGGCCGATGCTCTCCAGAACGTGGTCGAAACTGCCGCTGAAGGAGAACCGGACCCGGAATTTTCCATTCTGGACCCTTAAAACAGTGCCGGTCACCCCCCCGTCAAAGGTCAAGACCGCACCGGGTGCAGTCCGCCTGGCGGCATTGATCAGGCACTCACACACATACCCTTCCCCGTCTTGACCGGCCAGGTCGCCGGCGGCATAGTCCAGTACCAGCACCTCGACCTTGCCTCCGGTTTCCTTGCGCCCCATCAGCCGGCCGGGAATCACGCGCGTATTGTTCACCACGATCACGTCGGTGGGCGCCAGCAGGTCCACCAGCTCGTCAAAGCGGTGATGGGCCAGGCCCCCGGTTTTGCGATCCAGCTTCAGCAGCCTGGACCGGTCCCGCCGGTCCAGGGGCTTTTGGGCGATACACCCCTGGGGGAGGCGGTAGTCGTAGTCCGCCAACGAAAACACTGGGTTACCTTTTGCCCATATAGACCACAAACAGTCCCAGGGCCATGAGTACGAACCCGAACCGCCGCAAATACTTCTCCGGCATTTCAAGCACTCGCTGTATCCAGGTCTTCATCTTTTCCGGAAAGGCGAAATAGGGAAGCCCTTCCACGATCATCACCATTCCGATAACACACAAGAAATATTTCATCCGGCACCTCTTATAAACAACACGACGCAGCGCGAAGTTGAATCAGATTAGACTGGGATGTATAGCATGTTAGCAGCGCGAAAAAAAGATTGGAAACCTGGAGAAAGGTATTATATGCCATACAGGCAAGCCAACCGGCGTCGGAATTTTATGCAGCTGGATACGACGTTTAAGGAATTTTTAAACCCCATGTAACCGAAACGGGTCCTCTGTCTTGGTTACCATCATTTAGGAAAAGAGTATGCTTTCTCAAAAAATACGCAAATTAGCTGAGTCGGCCGGAATCGATGTGATTGGATTTTGTGATGCAGCAGAATTTTCCGGTTACCGCTTAGGCCGGCACCCAAGGCGAGACCCGAAACTCACCCTGCCCGGTGCAAAATCGATTATTGTGGCCGGAATCTATATTGGGGGTGTCACCATGCCTGAATGGAAAAATGCATGTTATGGACGCACAAGCAGGCTGTACCTTTCGGGCTTTTTTCTTGATGTCGTTGAACCGCTTTTGCCCATGGCAAATTTTCTAAAGGACATCGGGCATCAGGCCCGAATTTGTCAGGGTTTCGTAAAGGGGGGATCCACTCTTCCGCTGAAACTTGCCGCAGTCAGGGCCGGCCTGGGATGGCAGGGAAAGCACTCTTTACTGATATCAAAAAAATATGGGACCTTTCTGGCACTTGGCGGAATTATCACCGACGCCGAGCTGGCGCATAATACCGTTGAAGAATCCAACCGATGCCGCGATTGTAATCAATGCCAAAAAGC
Organism: uncultured Desulfobacteraceae bacterium; assembly: GCA_964633235.1. Classification (GTDB taxonomy): domain Bacteria; phylum Desulfobacterota; class Desulfobacteria; order Desulfobacterales; family CAZWGD01; genus CAZWGD01. The sequence continues at coordinate 9,073 of CAZWGD010000010.1, forward strand.
TTGCCCCTTGGCGGCTCTTGAACAGCCCTATGTTCTGAATACGGCAAGGTGCATGTCCAGGCTTCTGGCCGTTGAAGATCTGCCTGTTGAAGTACAGGCGGCTGTGGATAATCGCGTCGGGGACTGTGAGACATGTCAGGAGGCCTGCCCATGGAATAAAAAACACCTCGAACATCCTCTCCAGACAAAAATGTCAAAACGATTTCAACAGAAAATCAGGGATTGGGGGGATGCCTTCCATTTATTCAATCTAAAAAGGCTTACAAAAAAGGATTATGAAGATAAGTTCGGCCTGCTTAAAACCGATATCCCTTTTCATGTTTTCCGGAGAAATGTTCTAATCGCCATCGAGAAAGCGCAAAAGATGCCGTAAAGTGCAAGCTCTTCTGCCAAATAGGCGCGTCGTCCAAAGTAAATTGGTTTAATTGTTCATACAATAAATATTGGTCTAAACAGGAACGACATGCATCATTTTCTTTACCACTGGTTACTGGCATTTTTACCCATCGGCACCGTTCTGATCCTGATGACCAAATTCAATTGGGGCGGTGGAAAGGCCGGTGCAGCTGGTTGGCTGACAACTCTGACGGTCGCATGGGCGGCTTTCGGGGCGACCCCCCGCATTCTGGCCTATTCTCAGATGAAAGGACACTATGTTTACGTATAACCAGAAAAGAGAGTGGGCCGCCGCCGGGCAGCGCTCGGTGGCAATGGGCCGTGACGGGATGGTGGCCACCAGCCAGTCCCTGGCTTGCCTTACCGGCTACCGAACCCTGGCCAAGGGTGGAAATGCCGTGGATGCCGCCATCGCCATGGCTGCCACGTTAAGCGTGGTAGAGCCTTATTCAGTCGGTATCGGCGGGGACTGCTTCGGATTGTTTTATCTCCGCAATCAATCCCGTTTAATCGGGATGAACGCCAGTGGCCGGGCACCCCTTGCGGCCGACATCGATTTCTTGCGCACTTCGGGACATGAAAAGATGCCCGAGTTCGGCATGCCGCCGGTCACAACGCCGGGTGCCCTGGCCGGATGGGCCGATGCCGTAGAGCGTTACGGGCGGCTGGACTTTTGCGAAACCCTCAAGGACGCCATCCATTACGCTGAAAACGGCTTTGCGGTCACTGAGGTGATTTCCGGCGAATGGGCAGAGGTAAAAGATATGCTCGCCGGCCATTTCAGTTCGGCCGACACCTACCTTGTGTCCGGCAAGGCACCCCAGCCGGGGCAGGTATTCACCAATACCGATCTTGCCGCTACCTATCGCCATATCAGTGAACAGGGCCCGGCATCTTTTTACCGGGGACACCTGGCATCCAGCATAGCGGCTTTCGCGAAGTCCGAAGGCGGATGGCTGTCCGAGGAAGACTTAAGGGAACATCAGACCCTTTGGGTTGAACCTCTGACACTTGATTACAGGCAGCGAACCGTGTGCGAACTGCCTCCCAACGGCCAGGGGATCTCGGCTCTCGAGATTCTCAATATTCTTTCCGGCTATCCGCTTTGCGAAATGACACATAACGGGGCCGAGTATCTGCATATCATGGCTGAAGCGATCAAGATCGCCTTTGCCAACCGGGGTCACTTTCTGACAGATCCCGAGCATTGCAGACTGCCCCTGGATGAGGTGATCTCTACCGGTTACGGCAAGCGCGCCCGCCGGCTGATTGAGCCCCGGCGGGCCATGGCGCCTCCCAAGCCCGGGGCCGCCATGCGCGGTTCGGACACGGTTTACATCGCTACGGCGGACAGGGAAGGCAATGCGGTCTCTCTGGTCAGCAGCATATTTACGTACTTTGGATCCGGAATGGTCGTACCCGGGACCGGTATCTGCCTGCACAACCGCGGGTGTTCCTTTTCACTAGACCCGGACCACCCCAACTGCCTGGCCCCGGGAAAACGCCCCATGCACACGATCATACCGGGCATGTTGATGGCGGGCGGCAAGGTTCAAATGGCCTTCGGTGTCATGGGCGGTGACATGCAGCCCCAGGGGCACGCCCAACTGCTATGCAACATTCTCGATCATGATTTGAATATACAGGAAGCGGTGGATATGCCCCGTTTGCGCCTGATGCCGGACCATACATTGTACCTTGAAAACGGCATTTCGGAATCGACCCGCAAGCAGCTGGCTGAGTGGGGGCATCCACTAGACACCTCCCCTACTCCGGTAAACAAAGTCGGCGGCGCCCAGGCGATCTGGCGCGATCATGAAAGCGGCGTGTGGCTGGGGGGGTCCGATCGCCGCAAGGACGGGTGTGCCCTTGGCTGGTAATCATATAAACCCTAGCGGTCTACATCAAAAAAACAAGAGAAATACTGTCGACAGTACTGCAACGTTGCCGAGGTCATTACCGATGCCGTGAAAGCGTACTGCAGCGAGGTGCGGGCAGGCGAATTCCCGGATGACGATCAGTATTGTTACCAGATGATTGCCGGTGAGGAGGATAAGGTTTTAACCCTTATGGAAAAATGATAAATAGTGCGGTGGATTGTCCACTGGACTGGATCATAATTACAGGCAGTTGCGTCAAATCGTTTCGTTTCGGTCGATTCCGGGGCCTGGCCCCGGGTCGACTGAAACGAGACGCGTTGAAAGTCGGCCTTTGCCATTGCTCGTTTTCAGCCAAACCCAATCGTTCCAAAGGAGATAACCATGCGACGAAGCCAGCGGATTCTTGCCCGGCCGGAGTGGAGTATTAACCGTGCCTACTACAAATCAATGGGATATACTGACAGCGACCTTGATAAACCCATGATTGGCATTGCCAATGCGTGGAGCACCACGGTTCCCGGGCACTATAACCTGCGCCAGGTCGCTGAAGCGGTTAAAGAGGGCATTCGTACCGCCGGGGGGACGCCGGTTGAATTCGGCGTTATCGGCGCCTGCGACGGGATTGCCGAAGGGCACGAAGGCATGCGCTACATCCTGCCGACCCGCAACGTCATAGCCGATAGCATCGAACTGATGGTGCAGGCCCACCAGTACGATGGCATTGCCCTTTTAGGATCTTGCGACAAAATCGTGCCCGGCATGCTCATGGCGGCCGCGCGTCTCGACCTGCCCGCTATCCTGTGCAATGGCGGCCCCATGTTGGGCGGTCCGATGATTGCCGGCCGAAAGGCCGACACCACCAGTATCATGGAAGGTGTCGGCCGCATGCAGCGCGGAGAAATTACCCGGGACGAGTTGATCGCTATGGAGGAAAGCTGCGCGCCTTCCTGCGGATCGTGCTCATTTCTGGGGACCGCCAATACAATGTGCTGCATTGCTGAAGCATTGGGGATGTCCTTGACCGGCAGCGCCATGATACCGGCCGGTCACAGTAAAAGGATGCGCGTTTCCCGGGCTTCGGGTGAAACCATCGTAAAGATGGTAAAATCCGGGCTTAGCGCCCGTCAAATCATTACCCGCAACAGTATTGAAAACGCAGTCAGGCTGACTTCGGCCATCGGCGGCTCGACCAACGCAGCGCTGCACATTCCGGCGATTGCCTATGAAGCAGAGGAGCCGTTCGATATCGATATCTTCGATGAACTCAGCCGCACAACCCCGCTTATTGCCAAGATGAATCCGGCGGCCTCGGCCAATGTGATCGATTTTTACCATTCCGGTGGTGTGCCGGCGGTTATGGCAGAGTTGATGCCCCTTTTACACCCTGACTGCCTGACGGTTACCGGGGATACCATCGCCCGGAACCTGGGCAACACCACCTCGCCGGATAACGAAGTGATCAAAACGATGGCGGGACCTTTCAGCAGCAGTGGCGGCCTGGCGGTTTTAAGGGGCAGCCTGGCGCCGGATTCGGCAGTGACCAAACCTGCCGCTATTGACCCTTCCATGTGGGTATTTGAGGGGCCTGCACGGGTGTTCGACAGTGAAGCGTTGGCGAATCAGGCGATCATGCAGAGTGAGGTGAGAGCGGGTGATGTCGTTGTCATCCGTTACGAGGGGCCCAAAGGTGGTCCCGGCATGCCCGAGATGTTCAGGGCCATGAAACTGCTCAATGGCCTGGGAATGGGTAAAACAGTGGCCCTGGTCACCGATGGACGATTTTCCGGAACCAACAACGGCTGCTTCGTCGGGCACATCTCCCCGGAGGCCCAGGAAGGTGGACCGATCGCGCTGGTTCGCAACGATGATACCATCAAAATCGATATCCTCGCCAAACGCCTGGACATTAAGGTGGACGCAGAGGAGTTAAAGCAACGCTCCGATTCGTGGCAGGCACCTTTGCCCAGGGTCCGCAAAGGACATCTTTATCTTTATGGCCGACTTGCCGAATCTGCCGATAAAGGCGCAATAATCAAAAATAGAGCAGAAGGAGATTCCCTTGCAGCCGGCTAATACTTATGTTAATAAATTTGAAGACTTATTAACAGGATTCACGTACACGGACTTACCCCCATTAGTCCACGCTCATGCCGGGGCGGACACAACATTATTCACCTGACCGCCACCCCGTTCGGCTCTTGGCGGTAGGTTCAACCCCATTGCCCCGCTCCAAGTTCACGGAAGCTCGATGGCGGCGGGTGATAATGGTCGTTATGTGTGAAACGAGGATAAGCATGCCCATTAAGATTTTCACCACGGGAGGTACAATCGATAAGACCTACTTTGATCAAAAAAGCGCCTATCAGGTTGGGGAACCACAGGCGTCAGGCGTTCTTGAAAGAGCCAACGTGGTTGTCGATTACGAAGTCGTATCCATAATGCAAAAGGATAGCCTGGATATGATTGATGCTGATCGAGAAAAGATCAAAAAAGCCATCGTCTCAGAGCCTGCGGATAGAATCATCGTCACGCACGGAACCGATACCATGATCAAGACCGCGAAATTTTTACAGCATATTCCCAATAAGACCATTGTGTTAACGGGCTCAATGTACCCAGCTCAATACCGGGATAGCGATGCTGTGTTCAACTTGGGCTGCGCTGTGGTTGGGGTACAGATCCTAGGTCCCGGGGTATACATAGCCATGAATGGCCGTATATTCGATCCCATAAATTCTGTGAAAAATGTTGCCCTTAATCGTTTTGAAGAAAAAAACACATAACGAATCGGTCAAGCCGTTTGCACATGGCTTCGCCATTGTTGCGCAAACAGCGCTCGGTAATGGGCGCCGCTTACCTCTATAATAAAGCACCTTGAAAGTTTCGGATGTGCTCCTCAAACACAGTTAGGTGTAAAAAACATAAAAAGCCGATCCTCTCTCGATATCGGGTCGACAAGGTGCCTATCATCATTCGACCTCAATTTTACCTTTATGGATATGGTTTGGGTTTATTCCTATTTTTTTTCATATTAATACTAAGAATGACCATCAAAGTTAACATTGTCGGTCGTGAAAAACTTTCAAAGCATTCAAACCATATTTTTGCTTTGTGGCACAGCTACGATCCCATGGGGTTTACAAGTGCCATACCGCTCATCTCTGCTGTTCTTGATCATGCTCCTCAGGTATGGATGCAACATCCTGTCTGGTATATGAAACCAATACATGTTCTTTTGCGTTTGATGGGTGTAAAGAAAATAATTTTAGGTTCTACAGGGCATTCTGGTCGCGATGCAGCTGACCTGCTCGTTGAATATTTGCAGAGAGGATATTCGACCGTGATAAATCCTGACGGGCCAAATGGTCCTGCCTATGTCCTTAAAAAGGGCATTCTACATCTATCTTTGAAAAGCGATGTTCCGGTTGTCCCTTTGCGATTTTCATCATCAAGCTATCTAGAATTTAAAACCTGGGACCGAAAAAAATTTCCTTGCCCACTATCCACCATAGAAATGGAAATTTTAAACCCTGTCAGGGTTACAGAGGAAAACTTTGAGTACGCTCATGATTTAATAGGGCGCAAGTTGGGATTGAATTTAGCTCACTACCCCTAACCCATCACTGGTGAGGAGATAAAAAGTTGCCGAGGGCAGCGGGAATGACCATTCCGGATCAACAGGCGGTGTATCACGTCCCGAACGGCATTGGATGCTTTTCCCTTAGGTAAGGTGGAAAAAGATCATTTGCTAAAAGTGATCAAGCAGTATTTTCGAACTAGTTATCAAATCCGAGGGAGCTAAGCGCGTTTGCCAGCTTTCGCCG
>CAZWGD010000011.1:0-14893 GCA_964633235.1 uncultured Desulfobacteraceae bacterium
GATGAACGCAACTTGATTGTCGATACCGGCTTGAACCGTAAGGAATGTTTGCAGGCCATGCAAGGGGGCTTGGCAAAGCTAAACGTCGATTTGACAGAGACGGATTTCTTCATCACCCATCTGCATGCCGACCATTTTGGCCTGGTGGGCAAGTTGGTGACTGAAACCAGCCATATTTTCTTCAACAGGCCGGAAACTGAGCTAATTGAATCCTGGTCCGGGTGGGATCCCATGGTTGCTTACGCCAGGGAAAATGGATTTCCGGAAAATGAGCTTCGTGTGGCGCTGGAATCTCACCCGGGTCACAAATTCACTTCAAAGTGGGTGCCGGATCTTAACGTTCTGCATGATGGAGACAAAATACGGGTCGGCGAGTATTTGTTTCGTTGTGTTTCCACACCCGGACATAGTATGGGCCACATGTGCCTGTATGAAGCCTCCCACAAAATCCTAGTGGCCGGTGACCATATTCTGGTAGATATTACGCCCAATATTCAATGCTGGTCGGATACTCAAAATCCACTTAAAAATTATCTGTTGAGTCTGGATAAAGTTGCTAAATTGGACATTGCATTGACATTGCCGGCCCACCGCAGGCTTATCAAAAATCATATGGCCCGGATCAAGGAACTAAAAGAACACCACCACGACAGACTCAAGGAAGTGGTTTCAATTTTGCGTCAGGGACCGCAACACGCCTTTAAGGTAGCCTCCCAAATGACCTGGGATCTCAAGGCTGATTCCTGGGAGGATTTTCCACATGCTCAAAAATGGTTTGCCACCGGTGAGGCGATTTCTCATCTGAGATATCTGGAAGAGAAAGGCAATATTTCACGGGAAAATAAAGGCAAACCCACCCGCTTTGTTTTAGCACCACCAAAGTCCATTTAAATCAAGAAAAAAGCCCGTCTTCAGCTTTTGTTTCTTGACAGAATACCTTGCTGAAAATATCCTCCGCTCCACAGGTTGGGACTGAAAGGCGGCCCCAAGCCTTTTTTAGGGCCGCTGTAATGTTCCTCAACACTTTGTTGCCTGCACGTGCTTGCGGCAGGTCGATAAACCAGGAGAAACCGATGAACATGGAGCTTTGGATTCCCTTTGTTTTGGCAGCAATTTTAATCCTCATTATACCGGGCCCCACCATCCTTTTGGTAATCAGCCAAGCGGTGGCCCATGGACGCAAATCCGTCGTGCCCCTTACGACCGGTGTGCTTCTAGGGGATTTCACGGCCATGACGCTTTCTTTGCTGGGGCTGGGGGCCATAATGGCGACATCGGCAACTCTTTTCACCATGTTCAAGTGGATTGGAGCCCTGTATCTGGTTTATCTAGGCATCAAGCTATGGAAATCAGATCCGGAAAACACGTCGACCCAAGATAATGCTGAAAACACGTCGGCGCCGACACTTCTGAGAAGTGCATTCATTGTGACGGCCCTCAATCCCAAAAGCATCGCTTTTTTTGTCGCCTTTCTCCCACAGTTTATCGACCCGCTCGAACCGACATTTTCTCAATTGACCTTGCTCGGCGGTACTTTTTTGATTTTGGCCACGCTCAATGCAGCCTTGTATGCAGTGTTTGCGGGCCAACTGGGAGAACATATGAGGAGAAAAAGGGTTCGCAAATGGTTCCACCGCTTAGGCGGCGGTGCCTTAATCGGAGCAGGCATAGTTACTACGGGTATGCAACGAGCCGCATCATAGCCGGCGCCAACTCCTTCCGAGTTAGGGAGAAACGTTACCTGGCTTGACGATTCAAGGAATCGTTGTGCGGGAAAAAATATTAACATTAATCGAGGTTCGAGGTTTCAGAGCTTGACACCCCCTTCAGCTCCTGCCAGGTCAACAATTCTCAAAGAAGGCTTGAGCGCCGGATGGCCCATCTGTCTGGGCTACCTGCCCATCGGCATGGCATTCGGCGTGTTGGCCCAGAAATCAGGACTCACCCCCCTCCAGATCGGCCTGATGTCCATCATGGTTTTTGCAGGCAGCTCCCAGTTCATCGCCGTTTCCATGTTGTCCGGCGGGGCCTCCGCACCGGCCATCATCGCCACCACTTTTGTGGTCAATTTGCGCCATCTGCTGATGAGTTCGGCCCTGGCCGTCTATTTGCGGGCCGCCCACCGGGGGCTGCTTGCGCTCTACGCCTATGGCGTAACGGACGAGAGCTTTGCCGTCAATCTGCCCCGGTTCAATGCCCGCACCTGGAGCCTGCCCCGGGCTCTGGTGGTCAACCACGCCGCCAACCTGACCTGGTTTATCAGTACCGTCGCCGGCGGCATCGGCGGCCGCTTCATCCCGGAAGGGGCCCTGGGCATCGATTATGCCTTGATCGCCATGTTCGTCTGCCTGCTCATCTACCAAATCAGAAAACTGATTCACCTGCTGACCGCCGTGATCGCCGGCCTGGCGGCCGTGAGCCTGGCCCTGGTAGTTCCGGGCAATACCTATATCGTCATCGCTTCCGTCGCCGCTGCCACAGCAGGGGTCATCGTCCAACGGAAGGCGATGAGAAGTACGTCGCACCATGGCTGATTACCTGCTGCTGCTTGCAGGCATGGGCCTGGTGACCTACCTGCCCCGCTGGCTGCCCCTGCACTATCTCTCCCGGCGATCCCTGCCAGAGTGGTTCGTCCAGTGGCTGGAGCTCATACCGGCAGCCATTCTCAGCGCCCTGCTGCTGCCGGCCTTGATCCTCGACGGCGATCCCAGGCATCTCGACCTCATGCGGCCCGAGTTGTGGGTGGCCCTGCCGACCTTTGCGTTTGCCTGGTGGACGCGATCATTGGGTGGCACTGTAGTAGTGGGAATGCTGCTATTTTGGCTTGCCGGAAAGGTGGACCCCCAGTGGTTTAACTGGATGTTGTGATACAGAGGCCTGATGATTTCCAGTTACCAGGGTTATACACTATTCATCTTTTGTTCCCACTCAAAATCTTTGCCGGTCACGATATCCTCCATGCGCCGAAGACGCTGATCCAGGTTATCATAGCGGCGCCGGACACCGCGGAGGGTGCTGCGGCGGGAGTCCATGAAGCTGTCGTAGAAATCCCGTTCAGCCTCACTTTCAAATGGACGGATCGGTTCAGGTTTCATTATGAGAGCGGCCAGGATATAAATGCCGATCATCGGCCAGAGACCTGAAATCATCAACATTACCACCGCAATAAACCGAATCCAGAACACACTGAAATCGAAATATTCTCCCAAACCCCGGCACACGCCCAAAATGATTCCTTGCCGGGAGCGGTATAATCCACGTGTTGGTTTGTATAGTTGCATCGATTTTATCCTTTTTCCTTATGGTCCATCAGGATGGTTTCCAAGGCCTCGACCCGTTTTTCCATACGGGACAACCCGTTATAGATCTCCTGAATCATCTTCACTTCTTCGTCCTGTACTCTACGGCTCTTCCAGGATATCCCGCCGTGACGGGCTCGAATGATCGCCAGGATCGTTCCACCAATAATTGCCAGGGCAAGAACGAAACTTCCGAAAACAATGCCTACAATAAAAACCGGTGTCATTTTGGACTGGTCTCCCTGTTATCCGCATGTTCCTTCTTAATGGCTTTCAGTGCCGCCAATTCCTTTTCGATGTCATTGTCGTACAATTTTTCAAATGCTTCTTCAAGGGTTGGTTTGCGGCCGTAGTTGACCAGATCGGCTTCGGCCTCCATGCGTTCAATACGGTTTTCGAGGTCATCGAATTTTGCAATGGTTTCATAGCTGTCCATCCGGCGAATCTCTTCCTGGGCTTTGCGCTTGCCCACGGCCCGGATATGGCGCTGGGCGAGCACCCGCTGTTTTTCGCGGGCTTTAGTCAGCTTTTCATCCAACTGACGGATGTCATCCTGATACTGGGCGACCAATCTCTGAAGATCACCCAATTCGGTCTCCAGGGATTGGGTCATGCGGGTGAAGCGGCGTTTTTCCTGAAGCGCTTCACGGGCCAGGTTATCGCGCCCCTTTTCGACGGCCAAGCGCGCCCGATCTTCCCAAAGGGTTTCACGGGACCGCGCCTCGTCCATCTGACGCTGAATTTTCTTACGGGTGGCCATCACCCCCGCACAGGCTGCTTTTAGTTCGACCAGGGTATCTTCCATCTCCCGGATCATCAACCGTATCAGTTTCTCGGGATCCTCTGCCCGATCCAGCATAGCATTGATGTTGGAACTGATAATGTCACGAAATCGCGTAAATACACCCATTTGTTTTCCTCCTTGTCTACCATGATTTCTATAGATGGGTCTTCTTAAAATCTTCCATACGGATCGTTTGATGAACCGCTCTTTGATTGAGCATAATATGTGCCAAAGCGGCCTGGCATTATATAATTATCTGTTATAATATATAATTTACACCCAAATATCCCGATTGACGTTGTGTTGTGAAAATGGTATTTATCACCAATATATAGTTATAATAACCAAGCTCCGGCAAAATATGTCAGCAACAAACCGAAACAATCCAAATTATGAACCGTCAATGGCTTCATCCGACGTTAGCATGGAGGCCCTGGGACAATCGGATGCATTTCTGGAATTTCAGGAGCGGATCGCCAAAGTGGCACCCATCGAAAGACCGGTTTTGATCATCGGCGAACGCGGTACGGGTAAGGAGCTGGCGGCCACTCGCCTGCACTATCTGTCCAGGCGATGGAAAGGGCCTCTTGTGACCCTCAACTGTGCCGCCCTGCCCCCCTCCCTCATGGAAACGGAGCTTTTCGGCCATGAAAAAGGCGCTTTCACCGGCGCCGCCCAGCGCCGCCGGGGGCGTTTTGAAACAGCGGATAACGGCAGCCTTTTTCTCGATGAGATCGGAAACATCCCCATGGAAGCGCAGGAAAAGATTCTGCGGGTCGTGGAATACGGTGCGTTTGAACGCATTGGGGGAACTTGGCCGGTGGAAGTGAATGTGCGCGTGATCGGTGCCACCAATGCGGATCTGCCGATAATGGCAAGGGAAAACCGGTTCAAACAGGACCTGCTGGATCGGCTCTCATTTGAAGTGCTGTTTCTTCCCCCCCTTCGGGAAAGAGAGGGTGATATTCTTCTTCTGGCCGATCATTTTGCTCGTCGCATGGCCTATGAAATGGGGATGGAAGTGATACCCGCGTTTAGTTGCGACGCGGCCGCCGCCCTGGAAAAACATGACTGGCCGGGAAATGTCAGAGAATTGAAAAACGTGGTGGAACGGGCCGTATATCGCTCGGCGACACCGCTCATCGAATCTATCAACCTGGATCCGTTTCACTCGTCTTATCAGGTTGAAGATCCCACCTCGACCACAACTGAGGCAACCGAAAAAGCCGTGTCCGGCCAAGAATTGAAGGTGCCCGACTTCATTCACCTCCCACTCAAAGAGGCCGTTAAAACCCTTGAAATCGAGATGGTGAGACGGGCCCTGAAAAAAACCCGCTATCATCAGAAAAAGGCCGCCGGCCTGCTTGGGTTAACCTACGACCAGTTCCGGGGGCTGCTCCGAAAATACGCAAATGAAATTTCGAACCACTGAAGGCAATTTGGTGTAAATGTACTCCGATCCCGGTCCCTTTATCTTGCTGATGTTTCTCTGTTGTCCCCTAACACCATCCCCTCGGCAATTCCAGTAAACCCGTGGTATCCACAGACAATGGTTCGCTATATGCTATTCGGCGTTTAGCCTACCCCGAATCGATGCCGGGTGGCCGACGGTGCCGTGATCGGAGGTTTGGGTCGACGGGCCCAGCCTGGAATAGCCGCGGCCGCCGCACAGCGCGATGGTGTTGGTGGCGTTGGGCGAGGGGACCTGGCACGTCACCAGATGACCGGGTCCATCATGGAGACGCCCGGTCGAGATGTCCGCCTGCTGCGGGCCGAAGATAATCGAATCGAGAAAGACCGAGCCGGTTGTGTCGACGAGGTGAATCTCCTCGCCACCGGCCGACAGCTTGAACGTGGCGTGCTGTACACCCTGCTGGGGCTGATTGTCCAACCAGTACAGCACGGTCGACCCCGGTTGTACAATGGTCGGCGCGGGAATGCGCCACTTCTTCGGCTGCAGTCTCGAGTCTGTCAGGTACATGCCACCGATATCGACGGGACCGGTACCGCCGTTATGGAGCTCGATCCAATCCTCACGCTCGCCGTGGTTGTCTCGGATCCCCTTCTTGTTGCTGGCGAGAAACTCGTGGATCATCACCGACTCGACGATGAACAGCGCCTCGTTTAGGTCGCTCCACTGCAACCCGGAGCGTACCCGTGCCTTCAGAATGGCAGTGGTATTGATGGTGACCGCATCGCCGTACGCGACTGCCGACCGGGACAGCGTGCCACCAGGTGCGCGCGGGTCTACGCCATCCAGGGTGTAATAAATCCGCCCTGAGGGTGCGGTCATGGAGACCTGGAGCCCCTTGTTGACAGTGCCACCATGCTTGCTGAACGACGGTGCCGTAAGCGACGGGTAGAGGCCCTCGTCGCGGTATAGGTTGAGCACGATCTCGCTGCGGCGGGGAAAGTAGGTGTTCCGGAGACGGTTCCCTTCCGGGATCCAGTGGTCATTGCAGGTGTATAGATCGTACGGCCCGTTGCTGAAGGAGTGCACATCGCGGCGGTAGTCGCCCCAGCGCGCCGATTCGACCGTGATAGCGGTGTTGATCAGGGCCATCCGTTTGTGGAACCGATCCAGTGTCCGTTTTGCTGTGAGCGCTCCGTTGTTAAAGAAGTGTCGGTGTACCCGGTCGCGAAAGCGCAGGCTGAGCGAGTGCTTCGGAGCGCTGCTGGGATTCCGGCTGGCTTTGCCCTGGATCCGCAAGCCGGCGGCCTTCTGAAACTCAGCGCCGGATGCGGGATCGAAATACTCCGCCGAAGCCTCCCGCTCCCATTTCATTCCTCGACGGGCAGGCTTCGAGTAGATCCCTCTCGGACCGAAAATGTCATCCACCGGCAGGGCGATCGAGAGCACCGGGATGGACTTCAACCCGTCCTTGACCATCTGCCGGTAGGCACTTGCCGAAACGATGGATGGGTCCATGCCGTAGTCCGCGGTCGTTTCGCCCCAAGTCGTCGGAAACCCGGCCGGCCGATCAGGCTGGCGGAGGACATCATCGATGAAGACAAACGTGTGGGTGTTTGTTCGTGAGGGGCCGAGCCCGGCTTTGAAGCCTGCGGCGCGCAGGACCGTGGCCTTGTCGATCTTGATCGGTCCGGTGTAGGGATACCCTGATGTCGCCGTAGGGTTGCTTCCATTCAGCGTGTAGCGGAGGCTGGCGCCGGCTGTCGCGCTAGCGAGGGTGACATACAGCGGGGACCTTTAAATCCCACGCGGGGTCTGGATCTCCGGAAGCTCCACGAATCTCGGAACACCGTTCCCTTTGGCGGTGCACGGCGTCGGGTTTGGGAAGTGCAGCAGCGAAGTGCCACTGCTGCGACCATAGGAGTGATCTGTACGCTGGCCGGGAAACTTGAGGCTGTCAATGATCGTCAGGCCGTCTGACCGGACCAGGATCAACTCCTCACCGTCCCCGTCGAGGGCGAAGTTAGTGTGTAACTCCTGGCCGGAAATCGCGCGGTCCTTACGCGACGCGAAGACCAGGAGGTAGGCCCCGGGGTCCACTATCGTGGAGGGAATCGCCACTTCGTGAGGTTGTCCCCGGTGTCGGTGACGTAGAACCCGCCGATGTTGACGGCAGCCGCGCTGTTGTTCTTGATCTCGAACCAGTCTGCATAGTCGCCATTCTGGTCGCGCTTCCCGCTGAGGTTCCGAGCCATCAGCTCATTGACGACCAGTCCCTGGATTATCATGTCGTTCGAGATGAGGACGGCGGCCAACACACCCGCCGACACGGCCAGTAAGAGTGCAATAAACGACGAGGACCCAGACATTTTCCAGATTCTAGCCGATCTCATAGAACGAATCTCTACTCAATCGTATCAATTCCCGCAAACTCCGGCTCATGAAGGGGCAATATAATCTCAGCCATGTCTTTTATCCTCAGCACGATATCATAGGCTTCATATACGTTCACATGGGTTCCGGGCGGGATGACCTCCATTTCCATTCCCCTGATTTCCGGGGGAGGGTAGAAGTTCTGGTTGATGGTGCAAAATCCGGTAATAGCGGCCTTGCCTGACGGAGTGTCAATAAAAACGGTCATACCGCCGGCGGTGTGGGCCGGAGTATGTATGGCTCGAATCCCCGGCAGGATTTCCGTATCGCCGGTAAGGATTCGAATCTGTCCATTTTCCTCCACGTCTTCGATGTAATCTTCCAGATACCGATAATCCAGAGGGTGGGGATGATGAACATGTTCCAGTTCCTTTTGGTGGACGTAGATATCGGCATTGTGGCATTTATAGTCGTTTTCGCAATGATCGTTGTGGAGATGGGTATGGATGATGATATCGATGTCTTCAGGCTTTAGATTCCATTTAGCCAGCCCTTGTTCAAAGGTATGAATCTTCCCGCCAATGGATTTTTCCCGTTTTTCGGACTGGATGGGATGCATTTCACCGGTATCTACGAGAATCTTCTGATCACCGCCTTCGATGTACCAGCAATAGATGGGAATGGTGAATTCTTTTCCGTTATTGAATTGATAGGTCATCATGCTCTTGTCAAAGACCTTGGTTCCCATGACGATGGGGTGGATTTTGTATTGCAAAACCATCTTTTTCACCCTTCACTTTTTCGACTCTTGCCGGCTACGGTTTGGGATTTCTAATCACAGCAGTTCCTGCGATTTTATCATGCCAGCCCTGCTTTCTTTTATCGATTCCGACCCAAATAATTCCCAGGAAGAGCGGAATCGTGGAAAGGAAATATCCGAGATATCGAATGATGAATTGACCCGTGGAAGGCTTGCCACCAGTCTTGGCATCCACAATCGTAAGCCTCAGGGCCATTTTTCCGGGGGTTGCCGATTTATAGACCCAAAACATGATCACGGCGATGGCCGGCAAAAGGTACTGTAGAACGAAATCCCAAAATCCGGAGACCATGGCATCGTTCAGAAAGAATTCAGTGCCGTAAATGGCGTAAAGGATGGGCACAGCAATGACACACATGAGCACAACATCAATTAATGATGCTCCGGTCCTGATCCAAAATCCTGCATACTTCTGTTCATCCATGAAATACACCCCCAAAAGTAACGATCGTTTGGTTCATCGGCGCTTCTTAACGAGCCCTTAGACCACTGATTATTCCATCGCACCGTGCTGATGTATCCCGGTTTTTACGATGTTGTCAACTGCGTCTTCCGGCCAGCGGGGCATCTCCCGCTCTCCCCGGGGAGAGAGTTGATATGTGCGTGGGTCGAGATCGGATTCCTTCATGACGACTCTGTACATGCCGATTCCAGCCGTGGATTCAGGGCATCGCCTATGGGGTGACTGATGGGCTCTCGGGCAGTGTACTTCACACCGGACCACCCTGTAAACGGTGATCGCTCGAACGGATGGTGACCGGCCGACCCTCGATGATCTCTTTGCAGCGCTCCAGCGTTTCCGATTCCAGCCGATCCATGGCCTCCGCGGTATAGAAGGTAAGGTGCGGCATTAGGATGACGTTTTCCATGGCATACAAGGCCTTGAGCGGGTGATCCTTCCGGTTGAGGGGCTCCCGGCTGAAAACGTCCAGTCCGGCACCGGCAATGCCCCCGCCCTGCAGGGCATGCAACAGGGCTTGCTCATCAACCAGGGCGCCGCGAGCCGAGTTGATGAGGACAGCCGTCGACTTCATGGCCGCCAGTTCCGCGGCACCGATGAGATGACGCGTGGAATCGCTCAGGGCCGCGTGAAGGGAAACGACATCACAGACTGCCAGCATGGCCTGCAAATCGTTATAGGCTTCAATGCCAAGGGCTTGCATCTCGGCAACACTCTTGTGGGGGTCGTAGCCGACCACCCGGGCACGGAAGCCGGCGCCGGCCATGCGGGCCATGCTGGCGCCGATCTTGCCGCACCCCACGATGCCTATGGTTTTGCCGGCTATATCCCACCCCAGCCAGCGGGAAGTGGGCCAGACCCACCCCTTTGTGTTAAGCGCTCGACGCAGCGGTGCCAGCTTCTTGGCGAGCGCCATCAACATGGCGAAGGCGCCTTCGGCCACGGTCTCTTCAGCATAGGTTGGAATGTTGACCACCGGAATCCCCCGGGCGTGGGCCGCCGGAATGTCGATCGCATCGATGCCCACGCCATACTTAACAATACCCCTGAGGTGCGGGGCCGATGCGATCACCCGCGACGTGATCGGCGTATAGCACATCAGGAGCAATTCGCACTCGGCCATCATTGCGCAAAGCTCATCCTCGTTGATGCTCTC
This sequence comes from uncultured Desulfobacteraceae bacterium, assembly GCA_964633235.1. Lineage (GTDB taxonomy): Bacteria > Desulfobacterota > Desulfobacteria > Desulfobacterales > CAZWGD01 > CAZWGD01. The sequence continues at coordinate 10,304 of CAZWGD010000011.1, forward strand.
AGGCAGCAGGGAAAGCTCGTGCCCCCAGTCCCGCAGGGCTTGATCGATGCGGGCGGTTTCAATTTCTCGATCGCAGCGAATGATCCTCATTTAGGCTCCCAACCTAATGATACCAACAGGATGACGGTGATCGGCTTCATTTCCACCACCTCTTCCTTGATTGCCCACATGCGCTTTGGCCAACATGGAGACATGCAGTGAGACCGAACACGCACCGTGCGCCTTGAGTGGTTAGGCATCCGTATTCGGCTTGATGCCGGCTTTCATCATGCTCGAAACCACAATATGATGAAAAGGACGGATCAGGTTGAAATAGACCGGTCCGGTCCAATGGATATATCTTACGGATGTAAATACATGAAACCGGGTGAGATGGCTATCCAACTGCTCGGCCACCACACCAAAAAAAGCCTTTAGATGCTTATCCTCAGGTGTTTCAGACACCCAGTATCTGTCTTCCCTGGCGTGTCTGACCACAAAGAAAGACGCATTTTCCCCGGGTTTAAAGGCCAGGTCCTCGGGCGCTATGGACGGCAGGACTTCAGGTTTTTCATGCTTGACTAGGCCGAGGACGTTGACAAGCAGCTCTCTAATCCGGTAGAGGGCTACGATCCACCAGGGGTAATAGGACAACATACCGGCAATGAAGGCTTTCAAACCGACCTGACCCTCAATGACCTTTACATCCGTATGGTCGGCATTATGAAAATAGATCTCCAATTCCGAGTGCTTGGTGAATATGTTCACGGCTTATCCGGTTTTATGCATTAGATCCAGGCATTTTTTCCGTATGGCTTCTGAAAGGGGACTGGTTTTTCTTTCTGTTCTGTCAAAGTGGGCCGTGAGCAGTTCCGTAGTGGCCGCCACCACCCCTGTTTCAGAAAGGTTACCTATCCCGGTGAACGGTCTCCATGGAAAAGGCGGGCAGGCACACGGCGATGTACTCCGCTCCGTCCGGTCCCGGTGTACTGTATTGAACCCATTCGCCCCGGCTGACCAGAACAGCCTGTCCCTCCCGGACATCCAGATCTGCCTCACGCAGACGCACCTTGAGTACTCCCTTCAAAACCAGAGTGTACTCGTCGAACTCGGGCCTCTGACCAGGTTCTTCCCATCCGGCCGGGCTGCGCATGCGGGCGATGCTGACCGCCTTGGTACCGCTGTTCACACGGCCGACATACTCTTCGATTCGTTTTGGAGGACTGCCCTCCGCCTCAATAACCGCGGGTGTCTCGATCAGGGTTGCCATGCGTATTCTCTCTGCCTCATCAAAAAAGGTGTTTAAGGGATCATCGTTTGATAGGCCGCATTCCAGGCATCCACCATTTTTTCGGTGAACAGGTAAAAATAAATTTTCAACTGCCGATACTTATCCCGATTACAGACGCTCAAGGCGATTTGGGCGGCTTCGCGGGCCGGGTAGCCGTATACACCGCAGGAGATGGCAGGAAAGGCTATGGATTGACACTGCTTTGACAGCGCTAGATCCAGGCTGTTTTGATAGGCGGATGCCAAATAAACTTCAGGATCCTTATCAATCTGATACCTAGGCCCTACGGTATGGATGACGTAACCGGCTTTCAGATTGCCGGCCGGGGTGAGGCGGGCCTCTCCGGTGGGACAACGGATGCCGTCAACTGGTTCTACCTTTAGACACTCTTCCAGCAATTCGGGACCCGCGGCCCTATGAATGGCGCCATCCACACCGCCACCGCCAAGCATGCCCGGATTGGCGGCATTGACGATGGCATCGACCGGCGCGGCCGTAATATCACCCTCGACAATAAAAATATGTCTATCCATGGTTTTCTTACTTCTCCTGGTTTGAGCCGCTGTCTGGCTTGAGTCGCTGTAAAGAGCGCGGTCTTGAGCCTGTAAACCCTGCGCGCCAGCCAAGGTACAAAAAAGGTATCGATCGCCAAACACAGCGAAATTGTGGCAAATACACAACCCTGCTCCTTACATCGGCCCAGGGGGGGTTGTCAAACCCCAATTAGCGATAGGCTTCATGCGCTCCACATGCGGTTATCCTGGCCACCTGCGGCGTGGTGGTTTAAATCATGTGTTGATTATGGTACGGTATCCTATATTTAGACGGTATACAGGTTGCATGATCAAGGGAGTCCCGTTTGTCAGCATAGGGCTTTTCGAGGGCTCTCTGCTTTGAGCCAAAATGATAATCTTATGGCATCTTCAATCGGGTAGGTAGTACGAATGGTCATACGGGAACTGAAAACCTTTGTAGTGGAAAACCCGCCGCCTCACTTCGGCGGTTTGTACTGGGTTTTTGTCAAGCTGACGACCGACAGCGGTATTGAGGGCTTTGGTGAGGTATACTCAGTGCCCTTTCACCCCCGGGTAGTGGAAAACATGCTCGAGGATGTTTTCGAACGCCACCTTCTGGGGGCGGACCCCTTTAAAGTCGAACACCTGTGGCGGGTTGTCTATTCCAGCGGATATACCCAGCGCTCGGACCTTTCCCTCATGGGAGTCCTCAGCGGCTTTGAGATGGCCTGCTGGGACATCATCGGCAAGGAGCTCGACAGGCCCATATACGATCTCCTGGGGGGTCGCGTAAACGAGAATCTGCGCTCCTACACCTACCTCTATCCCCGGGAAGGGGATCTGTCCGATGTCTATTCCGATCCCGACCTGGCCGCAGAGAGAGCGGCTCAATATGTGAAACTCGGTTTTACAGCGGTCAAATTCGATCCGGTGGGACCCTATTCAGCCTTCGATCCCAGGCAGCTTAATCTTCAGGCCCTGGAACGCTCGGAAGCCTTTGTCAAAAAAATCCGTGATGCCGTGGGGAGCCGCTGTGACATACTGTTCGGAACCCACGGCCAGATGACCGCCGCTGGCGCCATCCGGCTGGCCAAGCGGCTCGAAAAGTACGATCCCCTGTGGTTTGAAGAGCCGGTGCCGCCCGAAAATCTCCAGGAAATGGCCAGGGTTGCCGCGTCGACCTCAATTCCCATTGCCACCGGAGAGCGCCTGTCAACCAAGTACGCCTTTGCCGGAGTGCTGCAACAACAGGCCGCTTCCATACTGCAGCCGGCCTTGGGAAGGTCCGGAGGCATATTGGAGACCAAAAAAATCGCCGGTATGGCCGAGGCGCATTACGCCCAGATTGCCCCGCATTTATACTGTGGACCCATCGAGGGGGCGGCCAACATACAGATCGGCACCTGCAGCCCCAACTTCCTGATCCAGGAGGGTATTGAAACTTGGGGCGGCTTTCATGCTGAAATCTTGAAAAAGCCCATCCAATGGGAAAACGGCTATATTCTCCCGCCTAGTGGACCCGGTCTGGGCGTCGAGTTGGACGAAGCCGTAGCCGCCGAGCACCCCTATCGGGGAAAACACCTTCATCTTGAAATGCTGGGACGGCCGGTTTGAAAGCTTCATCCCGCCTTGCTGTTTTGTAATAAAATTGTCACAGCTGAAAATTTAATTGCATTCTCCGCTCCATCATTCATTATCGGGCCCATAATTATAACGTCCGATACCTTTTTTCGGCCACTTAGATATAGGATTTCCGATGATGAATGCCCTGCTAATCTATCCCAAGTTTCCGGACACGTTTTGGTCATTCAAGTACGCCCTGAAATTTATCCGCAAGCAAGCCGCTCATCCGCCCCTCGGGTTGCTCACCGTCGCGGCCATGCTGCCGGACCACTTTCGCAGGCGCCTGGTGGATGTCAATGTCGACACCCTTTCCGACCATCATCTCGCGTGGGCGGACTTGGTTTTCATCGGCGGCATGACCATTCAACGGAATTCGGCCAAACAGATCATCGACCGCTGCAAATCTGCGGACTTGAAAGTCATCGCGGGCGGACCGCTTTTCACCGCCGAACCCGATGCTTTCGAGAAGGTCGATCACCTTGTCCTTGATGAGGCCGAACTCACCTTGCCGGCCTTTCTGAAAGACTTAGAAAATGGTCGTCCGCGAAGAATCTACCGGTCCGCGGATTTTTGTGATCTTCAGGACACCCCTTTACCGGCCTGGGAGCTCATCGACATGGGAAATTACGCCTCCATGAGCCTTCAGTTTTCCCGGGGGTGCCCGTTTAACTGTGATTTCTGCAACGTCCCCGCCCATTTTGGAGACAAGCCGCGGCTGAAGTCGGTGTCGCAGGTGCTTTTCGAGCTGGACCGCATACACGATGCAGGCTGGCGCGGCAATGTCTTTTTTGTCGACGACAACTTTATCGGGAACAAACGCTATCTGAAGACCCACCTGCTGCCGGCCTTAATCCGGTGGCGCCAAAAAAAGAGAGGCCATGAATTTTTTACGGAAGCGTCCATAAACCTGGCCGACGATAGAGAGCTTTTGGACCTCATGGTCCAAGCTGGTTTCGATTCCGTTTTCATCGGCATCGAAACGCCTAATCCTGAAAGTCTGACCGAATGCCATAAAGTTCAAAACAAGAATCGGGATCTCATTAGGGACGTGAAAATTCTGCAGCGAGCCGGCTTGGAGGTTCAGGGAGGCTTCATTGTCGGTTTTGACAACGACACTCCTTCCACGTTTAACCAGCTCATTGAATTTATCCAAAAAAGCGGCATTGTCACCGCCATGGTGGG
>CAZWGD010000012.1:0-14462 GCA_964633235.1 uncultured Desulfobacteraceae bacterium
GTTATTGGCCTGCATCATGATGTCCGCCGGTGAAGATCCCTTTTGCGCCGTGGATTTGACCAAGGTTCGGGTAATGGCCATAAACAGGGCCGCCGGAATCCCCTTTCCGGAGACATCCCCCACCGCTAAACAGAGATGCTCATGATCGATGAAGAAAAAATCGTAAAGGTCGCCGCCCACTTCCTTGGCCGGCACCAGGGTGGCGAAAAGATTGAATTCCAGGCGGTCCGGAAAGGACGGAAAGGTTTTGGGAATGATGCCCAGTTGAATTTCCCGGGCCACGTTTAACTCACTTTGTATGCGCTCTTTGGCGGCGGTTACCATTACCAGGTTCTGAATATTTTTCTTTAGCTCATCCTGCATGAACACAAAGGATGCAGCCAGGCGGCCCACCTCGTCCCGGTACCTTTTCGGCAGGTCGTCGATGGGAGAGGCGACATCGGTGTCCCGAGTAAAATCGTGGGAAGGCAGTTTTTTGGCATAGCTGGCCAGGCTGTTCAAGGGCCGGGAGATTCTTGCCACCAGGATATATATCACCAACAGGCTGAGGAAGAAAATGGCCGCCATGATAAAGATTTGCCTGGTCACGATGGTCTTGGCGGGCAGTTGAATCTCATGGACCGGATAGGTAACGGTGATGTACCAGTCCAGGGGTTTAAAGAAAAAATTGTGGGCCACCATATCAACCGGCCGCTGACCGGACCCCTGCCTTCCATAGGAGACGGATCCGCCGGCCGACCGTGCGGCCGCCATCAGGTCATCCAGCAAAAGGTTGCCCGAACGGGTATTGATCTGTGTCGTGTAATCTAGATTCTCTTTGCCGAAAGGCTGAATCAATACCTCCTTTTTGCCGTTGAACAGAAACACATGACCGGAATGGGCGATTTGAAAATTCCTGAAGGTTTCCGCCAGACCCTCAAGAATTTTCTGTAGGTTTCTCTGGGCATCCGCCTCGATGTCATCGATACCGATAACCGCGCCGATGATCCATTTCCATTTGGGAAAGGGCGTAAAAAACCCGAGTTTTTTCCCCTGCTGTGTCCAGTTGAAAACGGCGAATTCACCGCTGGTGCTGATATTTTTTTCATCCAGCAGGTGCGCCAGGGGTCTTTTTTTCATATCTTGAAATTCGTTGACCGAAGTCCCCTCCAGCTCGCTGTCCGGATGTGAAATGATTTGGTTGTCGGCATCCAAAACAAAGAGCTGGATGGCCTTTTCATACTCAACGGACTTAAACCAGCTCAGGGCGGCTTGGGTGGCCTCTTCGGACTCCAAATGCCCACTGGTGGCCAGCCGGGCGTATTCTTCCAGAAAAGAGAGGCATACGGCGGATAGGTTTTTCAGTTGTGCCCTTCGTTTGGTGATGGTTTCGATGCGGTCGAACAGCAGATTATTGTACTGTCCGGTAATACTGAGCTCGACAAATTGAAACGTATTTTCGGCCGACTCCCTTGCCATGCTGAGGATGTTTTGGCCCACATCCCGATGGGTAAAAATCATTAAAACAGCGGCGGTAATGACAATGACCACACTGAGATAAAATACGATTCTGGCTCTAAGGGATCCGAACATGGGGCGTATAATAACATAGATGGACCGATTTGGCATGGTAAAAATGCCGTCAATCCGTCCATCAGGGGCATAGGTCACGTTTGGCGGCCGCCAGTATGGCATCCAGTTCTCTCCGCAGCCCGTCTTCCAAAGGCGGCACTGTGTGGTCCTCCAGCAGGAAATTCAGCTTTTTCCCTGCCCGGTCAAGGATGGTCTGTGGATTTTTCCGCCAGGTCGTATGCGGCTGCAGATCAAATAGGGAGGGCTTGAATCGTGGTTCTTTCCGCAGGTGGGCAAGCGTATGTTCATCTTCCAGGTACCTTCCTCTATGGGCATCTCGCTTGATGGCCTCCGCGGCCAGGGTGTCCGCGTTGATTTTAAACCCCTGCAGGAACCGTTTGGCATGGGCGATGATTTCATTGTCCATAACCAGGGTAATGGGGCTGACCATCATACCGGTTTCGATACCGCCGACCCCGCCCACCTCGTTGACGCCGGCCAGGACGGTAAGCAACAAATTATGGCCCCTTTCGAACAGAATCTGATGGGCCTGGCAGGTGGAGCTCATGGCGGTGGAGGCGGTTACGGGCAGGTTATAGATGTGTGCCATCTGGATAAGGGCGTTGATGGTCAGCATGACTTCCGGACTGAAGCTGTCCACACCACCCCTTCCCATCTCCAGGTTCTGTATGATCATGTAATACCAGCTGGGAATGCCTGGGCACAAGGTCTGCAAAAGGACAAGACCTCCCAGCGCCTCGGCGTTGGTCTGGGCAATGGCGCCGGCCAGGGTGTAGGGTGCGCTGGCCCCGATAATGGGGGCCAGGGGTATGCGCACCGGCAGGTTGTACTTCCCATACAGCAGCAGCCTTTCAATTTCATCATGGGGAAAATAGAGGGGTTCGATCACGCAGACAATCCCGCTGCAAAGGGGCCTTTCCCTCAACGCCCCGGCACCTCCGGCTATGACTGACATCATCTCCAACTGATATTGAAGGTTCTTGGAATCGGTGGTCAGCGCCCATAAATGCTTACGCCCCCCTTCAAGCATTACCTTCAAGGTTTCAATGTCGTAGGTTTCCAGCTGAACATCCTGGGGGGTTAAGGCCCCGGCGATGCTTAGATGCGGCAGCCCGTCCACCAGCCGGGCAATGGCGGCACAATCATCGATGCCGAGAGCGCGGGTGCGGTTGGTCTGGAGGTCGTAATGGGTGATGGCGCCCCCCACGGTTCGGAATACCGGAACCTGTGCGGTTGCACTTTCCCCCGCGGCTTCAACACTGAAATCGTATTCAGGCGTTCGGCCGGCGCAGGTAAAGCGCCTGGGGGCCTTCTTCAGCGACCGCTCCACCAGTTCCGGTGTCAAATATACCCGCCGGCGATGCACATCCACCTGTGCGCCCGCATCCGCCATCCGCTCCATGGCCATAGGATGATCCAGACGCAGCCCGGTGGTTTGCAGTACCTCCAGGGAGGCTGCATGGATCTGTGATACCTCGTCATGGTTCAATATGCCGTATCGCGACGGTTTCATTTCTCCTCCTTATTGTGGAACCATATTTTTTCACGCTGTATGGTCCTGTATGGTACCGGCTGCAGGATAACCTTGAGGGTCCACCACCGTACCGTATAGCCGGGATAGCCGGCCGGATGAATAGGACCGTTATCATCATGTGGACAGACGCCGCACCACCCCGACCACACCGGCAAGCGGTCCCTTAAAATCAGGACGCGGCATCCGGCGTTTTGGAAGACGGGGCATATCGGCCAGACGGAGCGAACTGTAATCGATCTCACCCGCTTCAGTGGTCAAGTAGGTTTTAAGACCGGCTTGGGCCGCCGACATATCATTGACCGCATCATTGCCGACCATCATGCACTTCTGGGGAGGCGATTCTATCTGGTCGCAGATCTGGCGGTAGTAGCCCGTATGCGGTTTGACATAGGACATATTTTCCATGTGGGTGATGAAATCGAAGGATGCGCCGTCTACACCGACCCATCCCAGGCGCTTCTCCAGGGCGATACGTGGAAAAAGGGGATTGGATGCCAGCACCAGTTTGATCCCCATGCGCTGCAACTGCTCGAGCGTGGCATGAAGGTCGGCGGCGGCGGTCACCTCCACCCGGATCTTATCGAAATCCCGGCCATAGAAGGCCATGAATCGATTTTGGAATTCCTTCCTGAGTTTCGGCAGCTCAGCGCAGAATGAATCCATGAAGTAATCATAGTTGTTTCTAAGGCCCTGATTGTCACGCAAGGACATGGTAGACGTGATGATACGGCGGCGAAACTCCTCAGGTGTGAAGTGGTCACTAAACCGCAGGTACAGTTTCTTGAAATAGCGGGTGTAAAACGCCGGCTCATCGTAGAGAATCAAGGTATTGTCCAGGTCGAGCAGAATTGCTTTTAACATGGCCTTCCCATATATCCACGCCTTCTCTCAGCGCGTATTGCGATCATGATATCCATATCGTTTGGATATAGTTCCTCAAATCCCTGTCGATTCCCGCCGGAAGGGCCGGTACCTGATAACGCTTCAAGATCTCCTTGAATCTTTTATTGGCCGTTTCCAAGACGCTCGCAGATCCGCTGTCGCGCCATTCCTCGAAACAACTGCGATCGGATAACAGGGGTTGATAAAATTCGCTCCGACAATGCTTTAAAGTATGCTCCTTATCCAGAAAATGGCCGCCGGGGCCCGCCTCCCGTATCACGTCGAACCCCAGGGTATCCCCATTGATGTGGTACCCTTTCTTGATGCGTTTGATCATGCCGCAAATCTCATCATCGATGACGAATTTTTCGTAAGACATGCAGCTATAAGACTCTAGGATACCGGCGGAATGCAGCACGAAATTGACCCCTCCCGACTGGGCTGTCAGCAGACCCATCATGGATTCGTAAGCTGCCTGGGCGTCGGGAATTTTTGAATCACAGATGGCGCCGCCGCCCCTGGACGGTAGGTGGTAGTACCTGGCCATCTGCGCGGTGGCTGCAGCATTGATGGCCATTTCCGGCGAGCCGATACTCAGCGCTCCGGAGCGCATATCCGCATTGGACGACGACCCCCCCAACACGACCGGCGCACCCTCCCGGACCAGTTGGGTAAGCACGATACCGGCCAGCACCTCGGCGTTCTGCAGGGATAAAGCGCCTGCCGGTGTAACGGGCCCGGTGGCCCCTTCGATGGCCAGGGAAGAGATAATCTGGGGTTGCCCCGCCCGGGCATAGGTCATGACGGCACCCAGCATTCTGCTGTCGTATCTTAAGGGGGAAATCGATCCCATGATGCCGATAACACAAGGGGTTTTCAGTATGTAGGCTTCATCCCCCAGCAGCCGGGAGGCCATCTTGATGCTGTCCCGGGCGGCATCCGCCCCCATGGCGCTGCCCATGAAGCATTTATCGGACAGGGCCATGTTCGCATAAAGCATCTCTGCATGGCGAATCCGCTGAGGGACATCCGTGGGTTCGACGACAAGACCGCTGCAGATATCCTGGTTGGCGCTGGCTCCGGTCAGTTTTACAAAATTTCGAAAATCTTCAAGGGTGCCTTCCCTCCGGCCGCTGTCCAGGTCCGTGACAAACGGCGCCCCGTATCCGGGTGCAAAGGCGATATGGTCGCCTCCAATCGGCACATCATTTTCCGGATTGCGCGCATGCAGCCTGAACTGCCCGGGCACGCTTTTTAGGCACTCTTCCACCAGCCTGGCGGGAAAAAAAACCCGTTCGCCTTCCACCCTGGCGCCGCCCTTGGATAATACCTCCAAAGCGGGTGAATAACAAAAATCAACGCCCACCTCGGCTAAAATTCGCAGGGAGGCTTCATGAACCTGTTCCACCTGGTTTTGGGTTAGCTGCTGGAACCACTGCATGGGACCCTGTACTCCTCTCTATTCCACGGTCATGGGTGCGAAGCCGCTCCGAAACGTATTTTCAACAATGGTTTTTCTAAGCATGAAGCGGGGCAGGTAATCCGGTCCCATGGCCTTGTCGCCCTTTCCTGAGCGTTTAAATCCTCCAGAGGGATGCCTCTGAACCAAGGCTCCGACAATGGCCCTGTTGATGTACAGGCTTCCAACCTGAAATGTACGGCGCGCCTTTTCAATATTCCCGGGACTGCGTGAGAAGACGCCCCCGGCAAAGGCAAACCGGGAGTTGTTGGCGACATCCAGGGCTTCATCGAAGCTATGGGCTTTTATCACGCAGAGCAAGGGGCCGAAAATTTCCTCCTGAGCCAAACGGCTGTCCGCTTTAATATCCGTAAAAACCGCGGGCGGCACGACATGTCCCCGGGCATCACCGGCAGTTGGCTGCACCAGGAGGGTGCCCTCCTGCCTGCCGATCTCGATATAGGTTTCCAGTTTTTCCATGGCGACCTCGTCGATGACAGCCCCGATATCGGTCCGCGGGTCTTCGGAGGCTCCAATAATAAGGCTTCTGACCGCATTTTCAAGTACTTCCAGCAAACGGTCGTAAACTTCGTCCAGCACAATCAGCCTTGAACAGGATGCTCTCTTTTGGCCCTGGTAACTGAAGGCCGAGTTCATGATGTAGCCGACGGCTTCATCAAGATCCGCATCGGCATCCACGATGATGGCGTTATTGCCGCCCATCTCGGCAATGACGGGCTTGATATACTCTCCGTGGGGGCCGATTTTCCCCGCTTTTTCGATAATCTCGAGCCCCTTGTCCCCATGACCCGCAAAAGCGATGAAGGCAATATCTGCATGGGTCACTAGAACGTCACCGACATGATTTCCTGTACCCGGAAGGAAGTTGAGCACACCTTTGGGTAGCCCGGCTTCATCAAAGATATCATAAACCGCCCTCCCAACGGCCGGCACCTGAGAGGCCGGTTTATAAACCACCGTATTTCCGGTTACCAAGGCCGCCGAGGCCATGCCCAAGGCGGATGACAGTGGAGAGTACCAGGGAGCCATCACGAGGCCGACCCCCCTGGGGATATAGCCCAATTGGGCTGCTTCGCCGGCGATGGCGGCGGTAGGTATGGGCATCGCCAGACGGAGCATCTCACGCGCGTAATACGCCAGCAAGTCCATACCTGCGACAATTTCCCCGTGGGCCTCATTCCAGTTTTTTCCGCCTTCAAACACTAGAAGCGCCGCCAGGCCGTGGCGTTTTTTTCGGATTATTTCAACGGACTTGAATAGGATATCGGCCCGTGCCGGAATGGGAGTACGGCGCCATGAGGGCCAGGCTGTTTTGGCCGTGGCAACGGCCTGTTCGGTTTCGTCGACACCGGCGGAGGCGGAGGCGGCGATCAATTCATCGGGATGGTTGGGATTGGTGGAACGCATCTCTCCGGAGGTATGGACCTCCTCTCCCCCGATAATGAGGGGGATATGCCGGGGCAAGCCCTTGCGAAGCCTTTTCAGGGCTTTTGAGAATGCCCGCCGGTTCCCCTCCGTCCACTCGATGGGTGGTTGATGGCCGAACGGCCCCCTTTTCCCATCCGGGGTGCCTTTTTCGTCTGTCTCGGGCTTAAGGTCATCCTTTTTATCTTCGGCCGGATTCTTCAGCAGGGCTGACTTCTCCACACCGTCGGCGAAGCTTTGTCGCAAGAAAGATTCATTGGAGGTGTTTTCCAGCAAACGCCGGACCAGATAGGCCATACCCGGAATGATCTCCCCCACGGGTGCATAGAGCCGAAGGTGGAGGCCGGCTTTGATCCAGGCCGCTCTCAGATTTTCCGCCATCCCATGGAGCATCTGAAATTCCAGACGCTCCTCAGGCACCTTCAGTTCCCGGGCGGTTTCAATGGCACAGGCTACAGAGCGAATATTGTGGGACGCGCATTTCAACGCGGTGTGTGCCTGATTTTCCAGAATCATGCGCACACATTTTTCATAGGCGGCATCGGTTTTATTTTTGTCGGTAAAAACAGGAATCGGGTAATTGTGCTGGTTGGCCAGCACGACCTCCTCGTCCCAGAAGGCTCCCTTGACCAGTCGGATGCCGAAATTCTGCCCGGCTTTCCTGGACCAGATCAGCAGGTCTTCGAGGATGGATTCACAGTCCTGAAAATAGGTTTGGAAAGCGATGCCCTTATGGGGATAGTCCCGGAATTCCGGCTCCTCATTGATGCCTTTGAAAACGGCCATGGTAAACGCCCGGGCGGGGAGGTGCTCGATATCCATCATTACATAGGCCCCCACTTCGACCGCCTTGCGATAAATGAGCCGCAGCCGCTCCTTGGCCATATCCACGGCATAGTCAAAAGCACAGGCCTTGCTCACGTATTGGGAAAACAGGCACGATCCCATGAGAGAGATGTTGTTTTTGGGTGTGAAGCCCCAATCCAGGTCCCCGGTCGCGCCGCCAAGGGCGGGCCATTGGGCTTGGATATGGTGCAATTCCTCCAGAAAGGCGACCTGCTGAGTGAGAAACGCCTCTTCATCCTTTCTGGAGGTCACGGCCTCCTTTAGAATTTTCACCGTCCAAGCCACGCCCTGATCGCGGAGTTTTTTCATCACCGGAGCCGCCTCTCCCAGATTGGCACCAGTGATAAACTGCTTTCCCATGGCGTTGATATTCTTGGTGATGCTCTTGGCGGCCATCTTGGCCACGATGGAGTCCGGTTTAACCATCTTGAGTCCCCATTGCATGGATTTGGGAAAATCCTGTCCAGGCCGGCAGAAGTATTCCTGAATATGGCGGGCCACCAACTCGGGACGGTTGAGATAGGGGAATACGTCCACAAAACGGAACATTTCCTGTTTGAAAGCCTCGTTCTTCATGGACCAATCCATGACCTTTCCGGTCCAATAATCCTTTTTAAAAAGCGAAGGCTTTTTCCCCTCCGCGAGTTGGTATAGCCGCAACCCGGTTTTCCTGACGCGATCTTCAAAAGTGGTGCCCATTCCTGGTTAGCTCCCTTCGTAAGATTAATAAGGGCACTTCCATGCCGTCCGCCTCACATGGTTATTCAAAGCCTGATATTCAATGGTGGTTTATGGACGGGGGATGCTGCTTTTTTCCCTAAGAACGGCCGCCCTGAAAGCGGCACTGTATTGGTAAGTGGTGTTGAAAAATGACAATGGTTTCTTGGCGTAGACCTTGCCATGTACGATGTCATTTTTTCCCTTTGTCAATTCGCATATTTCATGGGCGGACAATCCGGTGGGACTGGCCTTGAATGCCGGATGGTATACCCTGGTTGACACCATGGCCATATCGGGGTTTATGGTCAGTTCCAGACCGTGAAGTTTGCCGACACGTTCCAGTTTGGTACGTTCATTTCCGTCCAAGAGCGCTTTATCCGATAGGGGGATATTGGATATAATGATGATAATCATCTCTTTTTGTACATCGAAAGGGCTGGATTGAACGAGGGCATATCCATGGCGCAGCGCGGTTGATTTGCCGTTGACTATCAGTTGTCCCTTGGCCTTTCCCACGGATGAAGGCACGGATCGCGGATGGTTGAGCGTTGCGCGGTCCGCTTTGCGTGGTTTGGTTATCTTGGCCGGAGCACTCAACTGAAACATGGGATTGGCTTGCAGTTCTGCGGTGATGGTCTCTTTATCCCTGTCTGTATCTTCCTTGGGAAGGGTATTTCCCTCCACATTGCTGACAATCTTCCATTCTCCCCTGCTTTTCAGAAATTTAACGGCGCTGAGATGTATCTCCTTTTCGGCGTGCAGATCGGTTTGAAAAATCAGCATAGCCGCCTGAGTATTTTGATAAAACTTGAGTACTTTCGAGGTAGAGAGATCCGGATAGATAACCGTAAGAAAGCCCTTGACTTTGGCGAACTGCTCCCGCATCTCAGCCAACTGTTCCGCGGTCGGTTTTGCTGAACCCTCCGTGGGGGTGTAGGTGAGAGACACGATGGTTTCCAGGTCTTCTTGAGCAATGGCTCGGCGGTAGCGTTCATACAGGCGCACAATGAAGGCCTGGGTCACCCCTTCAGGCCGTGTCTTGGAGCGGATTTTTTTGGGCTTCCGGATTTTCTTTTTATCCGATGCCGGCTCGGGAGTATCTCTAGAGGGCGTTTTTTTTATTCCCGGGATAGCTTTAGGGTCAAATGGGGTGAGGTAACGGCCATGAACCCATCCCTCTAGTTGCCTCGGGGTTCGCACTCTTGCCCAATGCTTCTCCATGGCAAGCACTTCAAGGGATTCTCCCCGCTCGAGTACACTCAGGATACGGCTCTTGGCTGAAGGGCTCATCCGCAGATTCAGGCGGGTTGCCGTGACCCTGACTAGGGGCCCTGCAGTGGATGGTACCGGCTCCGCGGTCACATGGGGTGCTAAGCTGTCTTGTTCGGGTTGGCCGGTAACCGCCGGCGAGTCAGTTCGTATTTCGAGTGGCGGCCCTTTTATAGTAGCACAAGCACCAAGGCCAAGGGCCGGCAGCACCGCCAACAATAGTAAAATCGCCCAGGCTTTCATCCCCATCACCTCGCATAATAGTACGCAGAATTAATAAAAGGGTTGGGTCCCCGTGTCAAGCAGCCATTTCTGAATCCGCCAAATGATAACACCGGGCGGTTACTGTGGATAATAAAATAGGGATCAATACATTTGATGTTTACCCTCATATAAGGTACGGATACTGTTCATATGTGGCAATCGATGGCGCCCACGCCAACATGCGCCGCAATCATTTGGCGAGGTATACGAAAATATGCCCATAGACGAACCAGCCGGGAAGTTTGGAGAACATGTTGAAAAGTATCTGAATACCTACCCGGTATCCGCAAAAGAACGCCGGTTGCTCCCCGAGGATATGGTATTGAGCTGGCAGAGCATCGTGGATACGGTTGCGGAACTCTGCCGTGTCCCGGCAGCGCTGATTACACGGCTTGATCACCCGGAGATGGAGGTGCTCACCTCAAGCAGATCCGAGGGAAATCCTTATCGGGCGGGTGACAGAGAACCTCTGGAGGGACGCTTCTGTCAAAAAGTTGTCCAAAGCAGGCAGATGCTGTTGGTTACCAACAGCTCAAATGACCACACCCGGGATGCAAACCCTGATATCAAACCCGATACGAACCGGGGCATGCTAGCCTATCTTGGTTTCCCAGTTCTATGGCCCGATGGCGAGGCTTTCGGCACTCTATGCATCCTGGATTCAAAAAAAAATAGCTTCAGCAAGCGTACCCAACGACTGATGGCCGGGTTCAGGCGGCTATTGGAGGCGCAGTTGGCCTTCCTGTACCGCATGTCCCACGATCGAATGCGCTTCAGCCTGATTCTAGATAGCCTAGAAGACGGGGTTATGGTCCATGATGTGAAGCGGCGCATTTTGTACTTCAACCGTGCCGCTGCGAAAATAACGGGTTTCCAGAGGGAAGAGATTCTGGGAAAAGATTGCCATGCTTTTTTCGGCAAACCGTTTTGCGGTATGGGCTGCTCCAGGTGTGGAGAAGATGGAGAAGACCTGGAAAGGGCTGAAGACTCACTGATCGTCAAGACAAAAAACGGCAAACCCCGCCACGTTGAAATTAATGTCTCCACCATGAAAAATGCCGGCCAAAGCGCCGTTGGCACCCTTGTGGTTTTCAGGGATGTCACCGCCGCCTTGGATCTTCGCCTGGCACCCAAAAAAATTATCAGTTTTGGAAATATCATCGGTAAAGACGCAAAGATGCTGGAAGTATTTCAGCAGATAAGGGATGTTACCGAGTATGATTTCCCGGTTCATATTACCGGTGAAACCGGAACCGGCAAAGAATTAGTGGCCCGCGCCGTCCACAATGAAAGTCGGCGGCACAATGCCCCGTTTGTGCCCATCAACTGCGGCGCCCTGCCTGAAGGTCTTATCGAAAGCGAGCTGTTCGGTCATGTAAAGGGGGCTTTTTCAGGTGCCATCAGGGAAAAAATGGGCCGGTTTGAGCTGGCCGCGGGCGGTACGGTTTTCCTGGATGAGGTAGCGGATCTTCCCAAACTGCTTCAGGTTAAGATCCTGCGCTTTTTACAGGAGGGCTGCTTCGAAAAAGTGGGTGGGGAAAAGACCATTTCCGTCGATGTACGGGTCATCAGCGCCACAAATAAAGATCTAAAAAAGGAGGTCCTGGATGGAAATTTCCGCGAGGATCTTTTTTATCGGCTCAAGGTAATACCCATTTGGGTACCCCCGCTCCGCGAGAGAAATAGGGATATTCCTTTGCTGGTTCAACATTTTCTGCAGGAGTACTCCGGACAGGCGAAAGATTCCTCTGGAAAGGTTTCCACCGCTGCCATGGCGGCCATGCTGGACTATACGTGGCCCGGAAACGTGCGGGAGCTGCAAAATGTCATCCAGTTTTTCATTGTCAGGTCCAAGGGTAAAACCATCCGCATGGAGGATCTTCCGAGAGAAATAAGGGCGTTCCGGGCGGCACGGCCCAGGCGGGGTGCCAGGGGAAAACTCTCGGTGGACGCGGTCAAAGAGGCCCTCAAGACAACCGGCGGCAATAAATCCAAGGCGGCCAGGCTCCTTAAGGTGGGCAGGGCCACCCTCTATCGGTTTATCGGCGACCACCCCGAATTGATGTAAAAGAGTTTGTTGCGGCAGGGTATCCAAGGTCCTACTGGTTACGCCGGTACCATCCCTTTCCGCGATGGGCGATCAACTCCCCCACAATACTGATGGCGATTTCAGCGGGTGTTTCCGCACCGATATCCAGACCTATGGGTGAGTGCACGCGCGCGATGTCATTTGATGTGAATCCGGTGTCCAGCAGCGCTTGGTAAATGAGGTCGCGCTTCCTCCGGCTGCCGATCATACCGATATAGCCGGCGTTGGTTTTAAGGGCCTGAGATAAGACGGTCCTGTCATGAATATGACCGCGGGTGAATATTACCACAAGAGCGTCCGCATCGATGGAAACGGGCCCAAAGGCGTCGGCAAAATCATCAAGCACATGGATTTCGTCGGCGTCGGGGAAGCGCTCCCGATTGGCGAAGTCCACCCTGTCGTCCAACACCGCGGTCCAAAATCCAGTGAGAGCGGCCAGGTGAACCGTAGGTTGGGCCACATGTCCGGCACCGAAAAAAAAAGCGGCTCTAGGTCTGATCGCGGGTTCGACGATCACTAGGGCTTCTCCGAGTTCCATCACACTCATGGCATAGGAGCTTTGGGCGGTGACCGCAATCTTCTCCATGGTACCGGAAGACAACGGAATCTCACCATGCAGATCCCCGTTTCTATCCACCATGCCATGGGAAATACGATCCACCTTTGGCCGGGAGCCGAGGATAACGGTCACAAAATAGCCGTTTTCCCTGCTCTCCAGGGCTCGTCTCCACCCGGCAAAGGCATCCCTGCTTGCCGGGGAAGGTGTGATCATATCCAACAGAACAGTGACTTTACCCCCACAAATCATGTCCATGGAGGCCGTGTTCTGGTGGGTGAGGTCGAAATGTATAAACGTGGAAGCGGCGTCGCCGGAAAGCATCTCTCGAGATGCCTTAATAACGTCGGCCTCAAGCAGTCCGCCACCGATGGTGCCGACACTTTTCCCGCCGCCGCTGATAAGCATCTTTGTTCCCGTACGCCTGGGTGTCGCTCCCTGGTGGCGGATGATGGAGGCAAGCACGAATTTTTGCCCTCTTTCCAGGAGTTCACAGGCGGTTTTAAGGGTTGAGTCGATCATGGTACACATTCTCCTCTTTCATGCTGGGCCTAAAAATCGGGTGTTGAGTTAAACAAACCGGACCTTCGGGAACACCCCGTGCGGACACGGCCCGGCCGGATAGTAATTCCCGGATAATGATCCCTGGATAATGGTCAGGGAAACGACCGGGGCAACATACCATTTCGTGGAAAATAAGATAAGCAGAATTTGTGGCGTGACAAGCGCCTGAAAATAATTTAGAAAGGGGTCAATCCCCAGAAGAGGTCTCATGATCAGGAAACTGTTTATAAACGCCGCGATTCATACACCGGTGGATCAGGGCGGCCCGGCGGCAGGCAAATCTCCGGGCCGGCTGTGCCGTTTCCCTCGGGGGGCCATGCTGGTGGAAAACGGAATCATCAAGGCCATGGGTGATGCGGAAGAAATGCTGAAGGGACTCGAGGCATCCGGCCAGGCGTCGGCTGGCATACAGGTCGAAATTGATTGCGGCGGACAATGCCTGGTCCCTGGATTTGTCGATCCCCACACCCACATGTGCTTTGCGCAGAGGCGGGAAGCTGAATTTGAAATGAGAGTTCAGGGCACCCCTTATCTTGAAATCCTTAAAAAGGGGGGCGGTATCCTTTCATCGGTCCGGGCGGTAGCCCGGGCCGATGAGGATGACCTTTACCACAACACCCGAAAGCACGTGCTTTCGGCTCTGAGACTGGGCACCACAACGGTGGAAATCAAAAGCGGTTACGGTCTGGACACCTCAAACGAGCTCAAGATGCTGGCGGTCATCGGCCGGGTTGCCGGAACCACCCCCCTGGATGTGGTGGCGACCTTCCTGGGGGCCCATGCCGTCCCGCCGCCGTTTCAGGATAACCCCGATGCGTTTATCGATCTCCTGGTTACCGAAATGCTGCCGGCGGTCAAAGACCAGGGGATCGCCGATTTCTGTGACATCTTCTGTGAGAAGGGGGTCTTTACCATCGAACACGGCCGCAGACTGCTCGGGGCCGCGCAAAACCTGGGTTTGGGCGCCAAGATCCATGCCGATGAGGTTCATGACCTGGGCGGTGCGGGGCTCGCCGCCGATCTGGGTGCCATATCCGCGGATCATCTGCTGGCGGCCAGTGAGCATAATTTAAAGAGAATGGCCGCCGCCGGAGTGGTGGCCTGCCTTTTACCGGCGACAGCCTACAGCCTGCGTAAACCCTATGCCCGCGCACGGATGATGATCACAAACAATCTGCCTGTGGCCCTGGCCACAGACTGCAATCCCGGCTCCAGCTATACGGAATCCATGCCCTTTGTCATCGGACTGGCGGTCTTGAAT
>CAZWGD010000013.1:0-14039 GCA_964633235.1 uncultured Desulfobacteraceae bacterium
CTTGGCAATATTTTGAAAGTGAAAATCTGCGCCTAAATATTCAAAGAGCCCCAGCATGGACCGGGGAAGAAAAAAAAGAACTTTGTTCAGCAGGGTCAGGCTGAAACAGATGGCCATGCCCACAATAAAGGCAATGATCTGGTTTCTGTTCAAAGACGAGGCCAACAGGCCGATGGACGCAAAGGCGGCGCCTAAAAAAAGCGCCCCCAGATATCCGCCGATGACCGGCCCCGTATCGATTTCCCCAAAACCACGTCGCTATGCGTAACCGGTAAGGTAAGCAGGGTTTCATAGGTTCCGATATTATACTCTTCGGCAAACATGCGCATGGTAACGGCTGGAACTACAAAAGAGAATATGAACGGAAGCAGGGAAAAAAAATTGCGCATACTGGCCTGGTTGAAGATGAAAAAGGTGGTAAAAAAGAACCATCCTGTCACCAACAGAAAAATCGAAATAACGATGTAGGCAATGGGAGATGCAAAGTAGCTTTTAAATTCCTTTTTGAAAATATTGACGGTTTGGCGCATATCAGATCTCCTCGGTCTCTCCGGTATCGTCGGACTTGCGGGTCAATTCGCGAAAGATGTCTTCAAGGGATTCGGTTTTTTGATAGAATTCCAGAAGGACCCAGTCCGTGGCTTTTACTTTTTGGTATAGGTTTTTTCGTAGATCGGGCGACAGGCGGCAGGCGAGCTGTACTTGAAGAGTGCCGTCCCCCCCCTCCTGAGCAGCGATGCGGTCGACCCCGGACACCAATGACAGTTGCTTTTCCACGGCGGTTTGGTCGGCGTCGGAGAGCCTCAAATGGATGACCCCGTTGTTGTCCATGGATTGTCTTAGGGTATCCGTATCCCCGTCGGCCACGATTTTACCCCGGTTGATGATGACCACCCGGTCGCAGGTGGCTTCCGCTTCGGAAAGGATATGAGTGGAAAGAATAATCGTTTTTTCTTTCCCGATTTTTCTGATAATCTCCCGGATCTCCACGATCTGATTGGGATCCAATCCCGAAGTGGGCTCGTCCAGAATCAGAATTTCCGGGTCACTCATCATGGCATGGGCCAGCCCTACCCGCTGACGGTATCCCTTGGACAGGACACCGATGGTCATATGCATGACCTCGTTCAGACCACAGAGATCGGCAAGCCGCCGAATGCGGGCCAGCTTTTCATCTCCGGCCAGCTCCCTGATCCCGGCCACATAGTCCAAATAGTCGTAAACGATCATATCGTGGTAGAGCGGTGCGGATTCCGGCAGATACCCGATCCATTTTTTTATTTCCAGGGGAGCTTCGTCGATGAAATGGTCCTTTACCCTTACCCGCCCGGAGGTGGGCCGTAAAAATCCGGCCAGCATCCGCAGGGTTGTGGTTTTCCCGGCCCCATTGGGGCCGAGTAGTCCTAAAATTTCGCCTTTTTGAATGTCTAAATTGATCTGATCCACGGCACAAACATTGTTGAAATTTTTTTTCAGATCTTCGATGTGGATCATGCTCATCTCCTTTATCTGATTTATGTCCGGTGGTTGAAATTGACGGTATCCGGAAAGATCCGGCCGGGGATGGTGCGGTTGCTACTGGGTATTCGTCATGTCATCATAAGGTCGCATCCGAGGCGCGACGGCCAAATTTGTGCAATTAACTTAATCAATTTTTACCGTTTTTCAAGCCCTTTTCATGATTTTTGATGATTCCCCTTTTCCATCTTGCAAATGGGCAGATAGGAAGCTAAGCTTACCCATAAATACTTCAGGAAACCAAAAGGAGCCAAACATGCCGGATACGGATGCAATCCAGGAGTCAAAGGACTACTTTCTCGATATCCCCCAGAAGGCGGAAGCCTTCTTCCTGAAGGGTTCCAATTCCCTGGACTGGGGAATGAAAGACCGCCTGGCCCGTATTTTCAACCCCCGGTCGGGCCATACCTTGATGCTGGCCTTTGATCACGGCTATATCATGGGGCCCACCTCCGGATTGGAACGCATGGATGTAACCATAGGCCCCCTCATGAAATACGCCGACTGCCTCATGTGCACCCGGGGTGCACTGCGCACTCTGGTGCCGCCCACCATGGGCAAACCCATTTCCCTGCGCTATTCGGCGGGAACCACGGTATTGACGGAACTCAATAACGAGTGCGTTATGGACATTCAGGAAGCGTCGCGCCTGAATGCCTCTCTGCTTGCCGTGATGGTGGCTGTGGGGGACACGTACGAGGCGGAGACGATCCGCAACCTCACTAAAACCGTTGATTTGGGCAGCCGCTACGGCATTCCCACCCTGGGGGTTACCGCCGTGGGGAAAAACATGGCGCGTGATGCCCGGTATCTGTCTATGGCATCACGGGTTTGCGCCGAAAACGGTGCCCATGTGGTCAAGACATATTTCTGCCAAAATTTCGAGCGGGTGGCCGCCTCCTGCCCGGTGCCGATTGTGCTGGCCGGCGGGAAAAAGCTCCCTGAGCCGGATGCACTGTCCATGGCGTATCAGGCGATTGATCAGGGTGCCGCCGGCGTGGATATGGGACGCAACATCTTCCAGGCGGGAGATCCAATTGCCATGATCCAGGCGGTCCGGGCCGTTGTTCATGAAAATGAAACCCCGGATAAAGCCTTTGACCTCTATCGATCCCTGGAGGGAAAAGGCACGGCTTAACCGTGAACCGGACATCCGGATAAACAGGCAAATATCGTCTTCCAGAAAAAGCTGCTGGAATGGGTTATCAGCCGCGCTACTGGACAACGCATACACAATACGCCTCTCTCCGGGAAACTCCTTCCATCCTTGCCGAAAACAGTACACCCCAAAATACTTATCTCGAATTCTAGATTGACTTTGACCGGGCTAAGTGACAAAAGCGCCCATGGCCGCCGCGACCCCCAAAACCCATTGGAACATCATCATCGCCCTTAGTCTTGTGCATTTTTGCGGTGATTTTTACAGTTCCTTTATCAATCCCCTGTTTCCCGTGTTTATGGACAAAATGGGGCTGAGTCTGGCCCAGGTAGGCCTTGTTGCCGGCATCTCACGCTTTTTAATGTTTGTTATCCAGCCCATGTCCGGGTACTGGGCCGATCGCCGCCCTTCGCGCAGCTATATCTTAATCGGGATGCTGATGCCAATTGCCCTGTTTCCCCTCACGGGAATCACCACCGGATTCTATGGGCTTCTGTTTTGCATCACCATCGGCTCCGTGGGGTCATCGCTGTTTCACCCGCCCACCACGGGCATGGTGCCCCTATACGCGGCCCGCAGCCAGGGGCTGGCCATGTCCATCTACAACACCTCCGGTACCCTGGCATTTGGCCTGGGGCCCATTTTCATTACCTGGTACGTGGCCGGATTTGGCCTAACAGCAATGCCCATAACCATGGCCATCGGTCTCCTGATCTGGGTTTACCTCTATGTGGTCATACCCACACCTCGGGGGGACGATATGGCCCGGTTGAGTTTTGTCGAAACCCTTCGACAAACCCTAGGGGATGTTTGGCGGCCTATTCTGTTGATCTGGATCGCCATGGTCATGCGCGCCCTGGTGGGCCAGTCACTGATGACATTTATGCCGGTGTTGTGGGTGCAAAAAGGGCATACCATCGTTTCGGCAGGGGTTCTCTTTTCGATCTTCACCATTTCGGGAACGATGGCCGGCATACTGTGCGGCCATCTATCAGACCGTATGGGATACAAGCGCATCCTATGGGTCACCCATGGCCTGATGGCCCCCAGCATACTCATTTTTTTACTGGCTTCCGGCAGCTGGGTTTATCCGGCCACTATATTGGCCGGCGGTTTTACGTTGGCTTCCCTTCCCCTGGGCGTAGTCATGGCCCAAAAAATTGCTCCCAGGGGTCGTTCCATGGTGGCCAGCCTGATGATGGGACTGGCTTTTGGTGCCGGCGGGCTCCTTTCTCCCCTTGTGGGCAAACTGGGTGATATGTTTGGCATTCAAAGTGTGCTTATGGCGCTGGCCTGTTCCGCCTTGCTCTCCCTTATTCCGATTCACATGCTACCGGAGGTAGGCAACCTGAATGGGAGCCAATAGACCCCGGCGTCGGGGTAAATCAGGGTTTCACCGTTTGTAGGTCTGCGTAGCGATTTCCGCCATTTTGAATTTCTGCACCTTGCCGCTGCCGGTCATGGGAAATTCGGTCACGATGGTATAGTGCCGTGGATGTTTCTCGACAGGCAACCGGGCTTCGACATGGGCCGCCACTGAATTCAACGCCAGATCGCTATCTTCCTTAAGCTTGATCCAGGCGGCGATTTCCTGCCCCTTGTCTTGATCGGGAAATCCAAACACCTGCACTTCGGACACCTCGGATAACAGGTAGATGACCTCTTCAATTTCAACGGGATATATCTCCGCACCATTGCGCACAATCACATCCTTCAACCGACCCGTAATCCTTACATAACCGTTTTCATCCATCACGCCCAGATCCCCGGAATGAAACCAGTGATCCCGGTCAATAGCCGCGGCGGTGGCCGCCGGCATTTTATAATAGCCTTTCATCAGCAACCCGCGGGTGCACAGCTCGCCCTGGCGGTCGGGACCAAGTGTACGGCCGGATTTCGTATCCACGATCTTGACTTCGTTGCAGGCCAGTGCTGTGCCGATGGTTGACACCCGCCGCTCGAGGGTGTCATCGGGATGGGTCATGGTGATCCAGGAAGAGGTTTCCGTAATACCGTAGGCCACCGTAATATCCGCCACGCCGATCTCCTCCACGATGCGCTGCATCAATCCCATGGGGCAGGGCGCACCACCAATGATGCCCTTGGAAAGCGTGGCCCAGTGCTGCTTGACAAATTGGGGATGATCAACCAGGGTAATCAGCATGGACGGCGAGCCGTAAATCGCAGTACATCTTTCCCCGGAAATAGCTGCCAGTATCCTGGGCGGATCAAAGGATCGGCAGGGCATAATCAGCGCGGCGCCTCTGAGCAATCCCGCCAGGGCGATGCACGTATTGCCGAACATGTGAAAAAGCGGAAAAAACAGACAAAGTCTGTCGTCCGCTGAAATGCCCTGGCGTTCGGTGGATACCAGGGATTTATTGATCAGCCCCAAATGATCCAGGATGACGCCTTTGGGTTGGCCGGTGGTACCAGAGGTGTACATGATGGCGACCGGATCTTCAGGATCGACACAGTCCGTTACTTCCACAAAACCTTGGGGATCAATGTCTTCTCCGCCTGCTATGAGTTCCTTCCAGGTCACCGGTTTCGGATCCGGATCCGTATCTGAGGAACCGCAGAGGGATATGGCATGTTCCAGAAGCGGGAAGTCACCTTTCGCTCTGGAGACCACCGCCGACATCTCTCCCGAGGCCGAGGTGTCGGCAAAAACGATTCCCCGGCTTTCTGACTGTTTTAGAATATAGCCAACGTTTTCTTCAGTCGCGGCCGGATCAATGGGCACGGCGACGGCCCCCATTTTTGCCAGTCCCAGAAAGGCAACCATCCAACGGGGGTGATTTGAAGACCAGAGTGCTATTTTATCTCCCGGACGGACCCCCCGGCTGAAAAAGCCCCCTGCCGCCCGGTCGACCTCGTTGATCAGCTCCCGATAAGTATAGCGGTGACCGGTTTCGGAATGAATAAGGGCATCTCTATCGCAGTATGCTTTTGCATTCTCGGCGATGAGTTGTCCGATGGACTTTCGAATGATAGGCATGATGGCTCCTCCTTGGCTGGAAATCCCTTTCCCGAGCACCCCGTAGCGGCTGGCTGTCGGGACCCGCAAGCGGCGGGATGCTTCTTCGGTTTAAATAGTCCGGTGTTTTCCAAACCCGCCGGTGGTATTCTTAATTAACTTGTCCTTGTATTTTTACCTGTTTTTAATTAAGCTGCAGTCCTCTCGATGGTTCCCTATGATTGACAGTCCTACAAGCCATCGGGCTGCGAGTATTGAGAGGCAACCATTTGGCAACTGATACTATCTATATACTGATTGCCCGTACGGATTTCAAGCCAAGGTCATGGCGGGCCAACTATTCAAAAAGGTTCAATCAAGAAGGCGGAAGATAACCAATATCAACCTTTGAAACTGAGAAGGGAAAGGAAGGGCCATGAAATTAATACGGGTTAACATGACGGATGAATCCATAACATACGACGACGTTCCTCCTGAATATCAACTGCTCGGCGGACGCGGTCTGACGTCAACCATGATCAGTAAGGAAGTGCCCCCCACCTGCGACCCCCTGGGGCCGGACAACAAGCTGATTATTGCGCCCGGCTATTTGAGCGGAACCGCTTTGGTCAACTCCAGCCGGCTGTCCATCGGTGCCAAAAGCCCCCTGACCGGCGGCATCAAGGAGAGCAATGTGGGAGGTACGGTGGCGGCCGATTTGGCCCATTTGGGAATCACCGCCATCGTAATAGAGGGCCGGCCGGGAAACGACGCCTATTTCCTGCTGAAAATTGATAACCACGGGAAGGCGCAACTTCTCAAGGGTGATGCTTATAAGGGGCAAAGAACCTATGCCCTGGTGAAGAGCTTAAACACAGCTTTTGAAGAAAAGAACAGTATAACCTGCATCGGTCCGGCCGGGGACCAGCAGCTGACCGCGGCTTCGATTCAAACCACCGACGTGGACGGCAGGCCGTGCCGGGCTGCGGGGCGGGGCGGGCTGGGTGCCGTCATGGGCTCCAAGGGACTTAAGGCCGTCGTTGTCGCCAAAGGGGGCAAGCTTACCGATCCCCAGGCGGACAAGGAGCGCTTCCAAACAGCCGCCCGTAATTACGCCAAGGCCATCAAAGACGACGAGGGCACCGAAGATCTGGCCCAGCTCGGGTCGGCCATGCTGGTGTCACCGATAAACGCCGCGGGGGCTTTCCCCACGCGAAATGCCCGCACAGGACAATTTGAGGAAGTCGAAAAAATCAACGGTGAAACCATGGCTGAGATCATCAAACAGCGGGGCGGCAAGAATGCCCATATGGGGTGCGCCCAGTGTATAATCCGGTGCTCCAACGAGTACGTGGATGAGGCAGGGGGGTATGTCACCTCTTCGCTGGAGTATGAGACCATTTGGTCAATGGGCGGCATGCTCGGCAACGGCGATCTCGATGCCATCGCCAAGCTTGATTTTCTATGTGACGACATCGGTCTGGATACTATCAGCACCGGAGTGGCCCTTGCCGTCGCCATGGATGCCGGATATCGATCTTTCGGGGATGCCCAGGCGGCCGTGGGTATGTTGGAGGAGGTGGCCGCCGGAACGGAGTTGGGTAAGATCATCGGCAACGGACCCGCTGCTGTCGGGGCCCATTTCAACCATGACCGCGTCCCGGTGGTCAAGGGCCAAAGCATTGCTGCTTATGATCCCCGTGCATTTCAAGGCATGGCGGTCACCTATGCGACCACCCCCATGGGAGGTGACCACACGGCCGGATGGGTTGTCGCCGATAACATGGAAGAATGGGGAGGAAAACTGGATCGCTTTTCGGCTGAAGGGCAGGTCGAGAATTCCAGAAACAGTCAGATTCACATGGCCGTAGTAGATACGGTGGGCATCTGTGATTTTGCCCAATCCGGATTTGGCGCGGGCATGGACAATGCCTGCGACTTGGTAGCGGCCAAATCCGGCAAACCCTTCACCGAAGAAGACTGGACCGCCCTGGGCACCGCTATCCTGAGAACGGAGCGGGAGTTCAACCGTAAAGCCGGTTTTACCAACCAAGATGACCGCTTGCCGGAGATGTTCTACAAAGAGCCCCTGCCGCCACATAATTCCGTTGTGGTCATCAGCGATGAGGAGATGGATCAAACTTTCGATTTTTAACGACCGGTGCCAAACCACAAGACCGCCGGTTTCCACCCGGTGACTGCTTATGAGCCAGAGATGAAAGTTACAATTAAGCTGTACGGCACCCTCGGTAACGACATACCCGGGCACGACCCGCTGAAGGGGATGGAGGTTGAGATCCCGGAGGGATGGAGCACGGATGATGTCATCGGCCATTTGGCCCTTCCCAGGAAAAAAGTAGGCTTCATTTCCGTGGACGGCCGTTTGGCGAAGACATCCCAACCCCTGGCTGACAGCAACTTTGTGCGCATATTTATGCCCATTTTTGGCGGATAGCCAGACCGAATTCTTTGTCAAAATCGGTCTGGTCTGCATGGGGGCCACCATCATGTTCTCGGTGGTCATAAAGGCTGGCGTGGTCGGTGTGGCCCAGGCGGTTCTGATGGCTTCGGCGGTGTGGTTCGGCACCTACTGGATTTGCCGGAAATTCCAGATTTCCGAGCGCTTCAGCAGCATTATCGCCACGGCCAATTCCATCTGCGGCGTCTCCGCGACCATCGCCGCCGGCGGGGCCATCCAGGGCGATCCCAAAGAAATCAGCTATATGATCGCCTGGGTCCTGGTCTGTGCCGTGGTATTGATTCTGGTCATGCCGCCCATCGCCATCATGCTGGACCTGCCGACCCAGTGGGCCGATGCATGGCTCGGAGGGGTCATTGACAACACGGGGGCGATAATCGCCGCCGGAGAGGTGTTTCGAAACTCTCAGGGAGAAGCCAGCAAAGCCACCGTGGACGCCGCCGCCATTGTCAAAATGGCCCAAAACGTCATGATCGGTATCGTGGCCTTTTTGATGGCCCTGTGGGCCACGATGTCCCTGGACAGGAGAGATGACCCCACGGCGAAAAAACCCTCATTTATGGAAGTTTGGTATCGCTTCCCCAAATTTGTCATCGGTTTCATGGTGGCATCTCTGGTGGTCTCATTCTTGGTGGAGCCCGTATGGGGAACCAAGGCGGCCAAGGCGATCGGCAAAGCCTGCAAGAGTTACCGTTCCTGGTTCTTCGGCTTCTGCTTCGTGGCCATTGGGCTGGAAACCGACTTCAAAGAACTGGTATCGGTCGGTGGCGGCCGTCCGGCCATCGCCTACTGGATTTCCCAGACCGCCAACGCGATTTGGACCCTGTTCATCACTTGGATCCTCTGGTCGGGAACCTTCTTCACCCCGGCAATCCTGCCGGATTAAGGTAAAGCTGTTTGGCTTTACGCCTGGGCGCCCGTTCAACGGGCGCCTTTTTTACCCCCTGTCATGAGATGACATTTTCATGGAAACCTACCGCAAGATCTTATTGGCTGAAGAACAGCTCGCCAGGGAGGCGACACTGGGAGTGATTGTCCAACAGCCCGTGACCACATGGCACTATATCATCCCGGGAAAGTTCATTTTCGATTTTCAGAGCCGGGGAAGCGCATGCGAATACTGATGGAGGATATTTTCTAATGCCGACCGCATCCGCGGAGAACAGCTGAAAGAAATCGCCCTGCTCATCGACCATTATCACCGTCTGCTGAACGCCCAGGGTGGAGATTGCGCTGATCTCCTTCGGAATGCCTACCCAAACCGGCGGAGCTACATTGATTTTGTTGAGACCCTGACGGCAGCCGAAAAATCGGTGGTCGAAGCCGCCCGGGCCATCCTGGGTGAAGAGACGGATATGACGGCCTTAAACATGCTGGAAACGGCCACAAGCAAGGTTAGAAGGGCGGAGACAAGCCGAATTTTCGGATCCTGACCCGGTGGTTGATCCGATTCGGTGGTTGTTCTGATCCGATTGATAAGATGATCCGCGAAAAAGAACTGCGTTGGGCAAAGCAACAGGCCTATCTGCCAGAGCACCTTATCGATTACACGGTTGCGGTATCGGGGGCGGAACCTTATCTGCACCATGGTTATGCATGCCTTTTAGACCGGCGACGGCTCATATTTATCGGTTACCCGCTGGGTAGAACGTCCCGGAAAGGCGGGCAGGATATAAAGCGGATTTTTTCCGGGGTGTGCGCACGCTTCCAGCCCTCAACCATCTCCGTTATGGCACCCCACATCTGGCTGCCTGATGAAGCCTATGAGAGGTTTTCACAAGACGTTTACTACAAACTTGATCTGCCGATTGGAGATGTTGCTCCAAAATTGGAATATATGCCGCGAAGGGCGCGAGAGGTCCAGGTCGGCGAAGGCCGGTTCGGTCGGGAATACCGCAAACTGGTGGAACGGTTTATTGCCGGGCGGCAGTTCACATCCGGACAGAAACAGATATACCGGCAAATGGGCCGCTATCTGCAAAAATCGAGAACCGCCAGGCTTTTAGAAGCCCGCTGGTTGAATCGTCTGGCGGCCTTTATCATCGTGGACCTGGCCTCCATAGATTATGCGTTTTACATGTTTAGTATCCGGTCCACGAAAATAGCGGTTCCGGGGGTGGCGGACCTTCTGTTCAAGCAGATGGTCGAGACCGCCCAAAAGGCAGATAAAAAGGCCATCAACTTGGGGCTGGGAATCAACGCGGGCATCCGCTATTTCAAAGAAAAATGGGGCGGCAGGCCGTTTATGCCATATATTTCAGCGGTAGTCCGCAAAAAGGACTTTAACGTATCGCGACTGATCCACAAACTCTGAACGAACCTATCGGAAAACGACTCGGTTGCTTTTTTGACTCTCTTTGACTATGAGACAGCGCATTATCCACATTGATCACCAAACCGACTGTCAACTCATAAGAAGGTAAACACATGCTCAAACAGGTGCTACACTGGATTGGGGATGAAGCCCTGTTGCACAGTTTGATACAGGGATTTCCAACCCTTATTTTACTTTTAATCATTGCGGTTTGTATTCTTTTGCTCTCCAAGGGCGCTGACTGGATGATCGACGGGGTGGTCCACTTGGCCCGCAGGACGGGTTTGCCTAGGATCGTCATCGGCGCCACCATTGTTTCCCTGGGGACCACCATGCCGGAGGCCTTTGTCTCCGTAATGGCGGCCTGGATGGGCAACCCGGGGCTGGCCCTGGGAAACGGCGTGGGGTCCATCATCGCCGATACGGGCCTGATTTTCGGCTTGACCTGCATGCTGACGGTGGTTCCCGTGAACCGGTTTATCCTCGACCGTACCGGCTGGGTTCAGGTGGGAGCCGCCACGCTGCTGGTGGGTATTTCACTGATTGCCTTGATGGTGATGGAGGGTGGACCGATCTTGCACCGCTGGATCGGCGTACTTTTCCTGATCCTGCTGGCCGGCTACATGTACATTACCTATGTTTGGGCCAAACAGGGTGCCGAGCAGGGCGTTGAAACGGAAGAGGAAGACAATTCGGAACTGCTTGAGCTGGGCACCTGCTGGCTCATGATCGTCGGCGGCCTTTTTCTGGTGGTTGTTTCCGCAAGAATTCTGGTGCCCGCCGCTTCTGAGATCGCCCACAGACTCGGCGTTCCGGATGACGTCGTTGCCGCTACCATGGTGGCTTTAGGCACTTCCCTGCCGGAGCTTATGACGGCCATCGCCGCCATTCGCAGAGGGCATCCCGAGATTATGGTGGGCAATGTTGTCGGTGCGGATGTGCTCAACTGCCTCTTTGTCATCGGTGCCGCCGCGGCCGCCAAACCGTTGGAAGTTCCCCCGAATTTCTACTACTTCCACTTCCCGGCCATGATTCTGATTCTCTATCCCTTCAGGTTTTTTATTTTCATGAATCGGGACGGTTTTTTCAAAAGATGGCAGGGTTTCTGGCTCTTTGGGATCTACCTGGCCTATTTGATTCTACAGTATGCCTTTAATGTCGGTACCGTGGAGGGCTAAAAACCCTTGGTTCCATCGCCAAAAAGGGGGTCCGCATCAAAAGCCGGCGCTTCTTTTTGAAATGCCGGCCAGAGGGCGGACTGGAAAACGAAAGAAGTTAGACGGGAAATAGGCGGGAGAGTTCTTTTGCTCTGGCTTCACGGGTTTTTTCGTTTAGCTTTTGAAACCACCGCAAACGCTCCTTCTTGCTCCCTCTGCGTACGCTGGCAATCGAAGCCTGGAGAACTTCCTTTTCGGCATTTTAGAGCTTGTTCAGAAAGGCTTGAAAGTCCTTTTTCTGCGCATAAGCGGAGTGGATAATTTCGGGATAACGGCGCTTTTGGGTTTCCAAAAGACGTGGGTGTTCTCATTATTAGATATGGTACTTCATGTCAGTATATGCTACGTTAGCCGCCAATGTGACCATACTCAACCTTACCCCGGGCCGCAGCGGCCTAGGGCTCTTTTCAAGCGCTTGGCTGCCCTTGGGGCGCAAGATGCCGTAGCAAGATGCCGTAGCAAGATGCCGTAGACGGATCAGTTAAAAATTGAACCAAATCCATAGATATCGACTCAAATGCCCCCCCCTGAAGCGGCTCGGCGGAAAAGATGGGGATTGATACAGGTTGAATCCGCCTTGGCATGCAACCTGTACTGTATGATGTGCCCCTGGAAAGAGATCAGCCGCCAAGTGGCCACCAACGGATACATGACTGAGGAGACCTGGGAGTCGATTCGGCCGTACCTGCCCGAGGCCCAGGCCGTTGATTTCACCGGAGGCGGTGAACCGCTCCTTCAGCCCAGCCTGGTTGAATGGGTTCGCCAGGCGCACCAGGCCGGCTGCCAAACCGGCATGTTAACCAATGGGGTCCTTTTGAAGAAGGAGACCTCCCAAGGACTGATGGACCCGTCTTTCAGTAGACGGAAGCATATCGAGGCCGCAGCCGCGGCCATGCCGGACGCGCCGTCCGGATGTGAAATCTGTCACTATCTCTATAATGTTTAGCGCGCCAAGGTCTTGACACCCATAACCAGGCGTCCTGTGCATTGAACCTTTCCACGCGGAGCCATATGTGAAAACGCACCATGAAACCATATTCTCCAACGCCAAGCGGATGTCCAGGCTGGGGGATGAAAGCGTCGATCTGGTAATCACATCCCCCCCATATCCCATGATCGACATGTGGGATGAGCTGTTCTCGGAACAAAGCCGAGGGGTGAAAGCCAAACTCCGACAACATGACGGTCCGGGTGCCTTCGAATTGATGCATCAACTCCTCGATGCCGTATGGCAGGAAGTATATCGCGTCGTAAAACCCGGTGGTGTTGCCTGCATCAATATCGGCGATGCCGTCCGCACCATCAACGGAAATTTTGTCTTATATACTAACCATGCCAGAATTCTGAGAAAAATGGAAAAGCTCGGATTTGGAGCGCTGCCCTGTATTCTCTGGCGAAAACAGACCAATGCCCCCAACAAATTCATGGGCTCGGGAATGTTGCCGGCAGGCGCCTATGTCACCCTTGAACACGAGTATATTCTGATCTTCAGAAAGGGCGGCAAAAGAGAATTCACACAAGAGGCGGATAAAAAAAATCGGCGTCAAAGCGCGCTTTTCTGGGAGGAGCGCAACCTGTGGTTTTCAGACATTTGGTTCGACGTAAAGGGCACTCCCCAAGCCCTCAACCAGGGGCAGGCCCGTAAAAGAAGTGCGGCCTACCCTTTCGAACTGGCCTACCGCCTGATCAATATGTATTCCGTTAAGCGGGATCTTGTCCTGGATCCATTCCTCGGCATCGGAACCACCATGGCGGCGGCCATGGCCTCCGGCAGAAACAGCATCGGCTATGAAATCGATCCCAACCTGAGAGACACGGTCGGCCAAATTGCCGACGTCATTGTCCATACCTCCAAGACTCTGATTCGACAACGACTCAGGAGACATGTGGAATTTGTGACTGAACGCGTGAAATCCAAGGGGAAGCTTAAGCACCTTAACCGCCATTATGGTTTTCCGGTGATTACCGCCCAGGAAAAGGAACTCCTGTTTAGCGACCCCCTTACGGTCACCAGATCAGCGCGGGATGTTCTTGAGGTGGCCTACGCCGATAAACCCCAGACGTCCTTTGTCCGGGAGCGGACGTCCGACCCGCAGAAAAACAGCCGTCTCAAGCTTAAGCATTTACCTCACCCCGTCACAAAGCGGCAACCTGAGCAGCGGTCACTGTTTTAGGGCGCACATTACCTATGGTTGTATCCATGACATTCGGCTTTCCAAAAAAGCACGGGTATGGTACGGGATGATGTCGGCCTTCTCACAAACCACTAATATTCACAGGTGATACACCCATGCATTTTCTTTGTCGATATCTAGTGTTGGGCGTCATTTCAATATCAATCCCCCTGATCGGTTCAATCTCCTTTTGATCCGCGATGGGGGACAGCGCCCAGG
>CAZWGD010000014.1:0-818 GCA_964633235.1 uncultured Desulfobacteraceae bacterium
CTGCAGACTATTCGCGACAAGAACCCGGACGCTAAGGTCATTATGATCACCGGATATGCCAGTATCGAGACGGCTGTGGAAGCGGCGCGTATGGGGGCTATCGATTACCTGCCCAAACCGTTTACTCCTGCTGAGATCCGCCAGGCCACAGACAATGCCTTCCGCATGGCAGCCTGATAACGACACCGTCTATCCCGCCTGCCGACCACCTTATATCCCTGGGGGCAGATGTACATCGCTCCCAGGGTCGCCCCAAGCCCACAAAAGTAGATTTGGGATTGTTGACCTCTCCAGAAAACATATAATCCGCGTTAACCGGCAAAACAACATAGGCGTATAAACGGTTGTACACTTTTTGCCCTCACTATCCTCGTGGGAGGCATCCCCTCCGGAATTCGTTTCGCCCCACCCATCCAAACCTAATAACTTATCCAAATCTTCTAGGAAAACTGTTATTCACCTCCCATTGGTGGATCGTTATCATCCACCGGCCGGCGGCTTGCCAAAAAACCGATGCCGGCCTTGATCTTGTCGTGCTTTTCTCCGATTCCTATTGACAAGCCTTAGCCTAACAGATAGAAAGATTCGTCGGTTTGGGTTCTGGCATCCCGTCTGGCGGATGACAGACAAGACAACTCAACTTATTTCCAGGAGATTTCGCATGGGAAAGGATATCATTGGATCGGTTCTGGTTGTCGGCGGCGGCATCGCGGGCATGCAGTCTGCCCTTGATTTGGCCAATTCCGGCTACTATGTCTATCTACTCGAAAAATCACCTTCCATTGGTGGGGTTATGTCACAGTTGGACAAAACCTTTC
>CAZWGD010000014.1:828-13899 GCA_964633235.1 uncultured Desulfobacteraceae bacterium
ATGTGAATCATCTCACCTGTACTGGTCGAGGTCGGCCGGCATCTGAACATTGAACTGATCACATACGCAGATCTTGAATCTGTTGATGGCGAACCGGGGAATTTCAAAGTCAAGGTTAAAAAACGCGCCAGATACATTGACATGGATCTTTGCACAGGCTGTGGAGCTTGTGTTGAGAACTGTCCGGTTGTGCAGACCGTCGCGGTCTAATCTTCAGGGAACTGGCTCGTTGTGTACACCAAACAACCGGTTCGGGCGGATTGGGTAGATAGGGTCGGCACCATCAATCATAGCATTTCGGGATAAAGGGATCAAAACGGTTATGGCAACTTCAGATAAATTGGACTGGGATAAAATCAACCAAATCATCGATAATTACGACCACGACAAAGAGTCGCTCTTGATGATTATGCAGGACATCAGCGATATCTACAACTATGTACCACCGGAAGTGGTGCCCCTGCTGGTTGAACGTCTGGGAATACGCGAAAGTCTAGTATACGGCGTAGCTACCTTTTATAAAACCATCAGCTTGGAACCGCGCGGGAGATATATAATCAGCGTCTGCACGGGAACCGCCTGTCATGTCCGTGGCGCGGAAAAAATTACCCAGGCACTGGAAGAACGGCTTGATATCAAGGAAGGTCAAACCAGTGATAGCGGATTATTTACCCTTGAAGGCGTGCGCTGCATCGGCTGTTGTGCCTCAGGTCCGGTCATTACCGTAAATAAGGAAACCCATGGGGGACTTGATCGTACACGTGCATTGGAAGTCGTCGATACATACGAGCAACAAGAAGCTTAACCGCATGGGATAACGGAGGTTATACCAAACCATGGCAAGATTTGAGAACAGAGAGGCGCTGGACACTTATCGGGAGGAACTGGAGGCGCAGAGCCGGCAAAGTCAAAAGCGGCTTATTTCACTGTGTGCCGGATCCGGATGCGGCGCATACGGTACCACCGATGTACACAAGGCGCTTGAAGCGGAGTTGAAGGAGCAAAACCTCGATGATGAAATCGAAATCAGGCTTACGGGTTGCCACGGATTTTGTGAAAAAGGCCCGATTATGGTGGTACACCCCGATGGCATCTTCTACTCTCAAATAAATGCGTCCCATGTAAAGGAGATCGTCGAAAAAACACTTAAGCAGGGTGAGTTGGTCAAAAAACTGATCTACAAAGATCCGGTTACCAAAAAGAAAATCACCCATGAACATGATATTCCCTTCTATAAGCTCCAAAAAAGAATCATCTTGGGCAATAATGGTCTGACTGACCCCACCAATCTGGATCACTACTTAGTAACCGGCGGCTACGCCCCGCTAAGCAAAGCTTTATTTGACCTTGATCCGGAAACCATCATTAACCAGGTCAAAGCCTCCGGACTTCGGGGACGCGGCGGCGGCGGCTTCCCGACGGGGATCAAATGGGCCTCTTGTCGAAAACACAACGGGACCCGTTATGTCATTTGCAATGCCGACGAAGGCGATCCGGGTGCGTATATGGATCGCAGCATACTCGAAGGCAATCCGCACAGTGTCATCGAAGGCATGATAATCGGGGCTTTTGCAATCGGCTCAAACCAGGGATATGTCTATGTTCGCCATGAATACCCGTTGGCCGTTACCAATCTAACCAAAGCGCTGGAAACCGCCCGTGATAGTGGATTCCTGGGCAAAGACATCCTCGGTTCGGGATTCGATTTCGATATTCATATCAGCCGCGGTGGCGGTGCTTTTGTCTGTGGCGAGTCCACCGCTTTGATGGCGTCCCTGGAAGGCAAGCCGGGAAGACCCAAAGCCAAGTATGTACATACGGTTGAAAAAGGATTCCGGGAGGGCCCCTCGAATCTGAACAATGTCGAAACCTGGGCCAATGTGCCCATTATCATTGAAAAAGGCCCTGAGTTTTATGCCGCCATCGGAACCAAAAGAAGCAAGGGAACCAAGATATTTTCCCTGGTGGGAAAAGTGGCCAATACGGGTTTGGTGGAAGTGCCCATGGGAACGACCCTCCGGCAAATAATCTTCGATATCGGCGGAGGCATCCCCAACAAGAAAAAATTCAAGGCGGTCCAGACCGGCGGCCCCTCGGGTGGGTGTATACCGGAACAATTCCTCGATCTGCCGGTAGATTTTGATGAACTCTCCAAAGTGGGGTCGATCATGGGTTCGGGCGGTATGATCGTCATGGACCAAGACACCTGTATGGTGGATGTGGCCCGCTATTTCGTTGATTTTCTCAAAGATGAATCCTGCGGTCAGTGCAATCCCTGCCGGTAATGTCTCAAACAGATGCTGTAGGTCTTGACCCGGATCTGCTCCGGGGAAGGTCGAGAGGGTGACATCGAACTTCTGGAAGAGCTGGGCAGTATGTTGCAAAAATTCTCGCTCTGCGGACTCGGCACCTCCGCACCCAACCCGGTTCTGACCAACATTCTCTACTTCAGGGATGAATACGAAGCGCATATCAAGGACAAAAAATGCCCGGCCGGTGTCTGCAAGCCCTTGTTTTACTATGAAATTGATGCCGAGGCCTGTAACGGATGTACCATATGCGCCAAAAAATGTCCCCAGGATGCGGTTTCTGGAAAGAAAAAGGAAATCCATCATATTGATCAGGAAAAATGTATCAAATGCGGTATATGCTACGATGGGTGCAAATTTAATGCGATCGCCATTCGATAGATATTACAAGGAATCTAGTTGATATGATTACTTTCAAATTAAATGGAAAAAAAGTTCAGGGGGAAGAGGGGCAGTATATCCTTCAAGTTGCCGAGAAATACGGTATTGAAATTCCAACCCTCTGTTACCACAAAGCCTTGGAACCTGCCGGTATGTGCCGCATCTGTACGGTGGAACTTTTCGATGGCCGCAGGACCCGTTTTGTGACCGCGTGTAACTATCCCATCTGGGAAGGTATGGAGGTCAATACCGACACCGACACCGTTCACGAGGGGCGCAAGCTGATTGTCGAAATGCTTTTGGCCCGGTGCCCGGAAGTGCCCTTATTGAAACGGCTGGCCAAGGAATACGGCATCGAAGCGTCACGTTTCCCCAAGGAAGACGATGATTGTATTCTATGCGGACTTTGTACCCGTATCTGCAAGAAAATGGGTAACAGCGCCATCGCCCTTACCGGACGGGGCCTGGAACTCAAGGTCGATACACCTTTCCAGACCCAAACAGATATCTGCATGGCTTGCGGTGCCTGTGCCTCGGTGTGCCCCACCGGTCATATCACGCTAGAACGCGTTCGCGACATGATCACCGCCCGGGAAAACGTTCAAGCCATTCCGTCGGAATATGACATGGGACTCATGGGACGCAAACCGGTTTATGTGCCCTATGCCCAGGCCGTTCCCAACACACCCGCAATTGATCGGGACGTCTGCGTTCACTTTAAAACCGGCGGATGTAAGGTGTGCACCGAATTTTGTGGTGTGGACGCCATCAACCATGGCATGGAAGATGAAATCGTCGAACTCAATGTCGGTTCGATCATTTTATCTCCCGGCTTCGAACCTTTCGACCCTTCCAAATTCGACTCCTACAGTTATGCCAACCACCCCAATGTGATTACCTCCATGGAAATGGAGCGCATCCTGTCGGCTTCGGGGCCCACCGACGGTCACCTTGTTCGGATGTCTGACCACAAGGAGCCCAAGAAAATTGCCTGGTTCCAATGTGTTGGTTCCCGCGATTTGAACCGATGTGACCATGCCTACTGCTCATCGGTGTGCTGCATGTACGCCATCAAGGAAGCCGTGATCGCCAAGGAACACAGCGGCGATGACCTGGACTGCGCCATATTCTATATGGACATGCGCACCCATGGGAAGGAGTTCGAACGCTTCTACAACCAGGCCAAAGAAAACGGCGTTCGTTTCGTGCGCAGCCGCGTTCACACCATTGACCCCATACCTAACAGCGACGATCTGTCCGTTCGTTACGTTACGGAATCGGGTGAGCTGCAGAGCGAAACGTTCGACCAGATCGTGCTGTCCATTGGGCTGCAGATCTCCCCGGAAACCATTGCCCTGGCTCAAAATCTGGGCATTGAGCTGACCGAGGGCAATTTTTGCAAAACGGAAACATTCGAACCGGTGGAAACTTCCCGCAAAGGTATTTATGTCAGTGGCGCTTTCCAGGGCCCCAAAGATATTCCCCAATCGGTAATCGACGCCAGCGCAGCCGCCGCCAGTGCCGGTGCCGCCCTGGGCATCGCCCGAAACACCCAGACTCAAGTACCGGAGGAGGTTCCAGAGACAAACGTTGTTGGCGAACGGCCGCGAATCGGCGTGTTTGTCTGCCGCTGCGGTATCAATATTGCCGGAGTCGTGGATGTACCGGCTGTTCGGGATTATGCGGGCACCCTACCTTTTGTGGAATACATCTCCGACAACCTTTACTCCTGCGCTCAGGATACCCAGGAAACCATGACCCAGATCATCAAGCAGAAAAACCTGAACAGGGTTGTGGTGGCCGCCTGTACGCCTAAAACACATGAACCGCTTTTCCAGGAGACCCTGACAAATGCGGGTCTCAACAAATACCTGTTCGAAATGTGCAATATCCGCAACCATGATTCCTGGGTTCATAAAAACAATCCGGACCTGGCCACCGCAAAGGCCAAAGACCTCGTGCGCATGGCGGTCTCCAAAGTGTCCCTGATGCAGCCCCTCGAGGAGGCCGAATTGGAAGTCAACCAGACTGCCATGGTTGTCGGCGGCGGCATCGCGGGCATGAGCGCGGCCAAGACCCTGGCCCTGCAAGGCTACCAGACACACATCATCGAAAAGGGCGACATTCTGGGCGGCCAGGCATTGAACCTGTTCAAGACCGCTTCGGGCGACGATGTCCAGAAAAAATTGTCCGAACTTACCGGCGACATCCAATCATTGGACAATATCGAAGTGCACTTGAATACCGAGATTCAGCATGTCGACGGATTCGTAGGCAACTTCAAAACAGCCCTGGCCAACGGTGACGGCACTACAAACCTGGAGCATGGTGTCGCTATCATGGCAACCGGTGGCAGCCCCTTCAGCCCCACCGAATACGGCTATGGTGAAGACCCCCGTATTTTGACAAGCCTGGAACTCGACAGAAAATTCATGTCCAAAGACGCCGATCTCCAGCAGTTAACCTCGGCGGTATTTATCCAGTGCGTCGGATCGAGAGAGACGGACAGACCTTACTGTTCCCGGGTGTGCTGTACCCACAGCATCGACAATGCCTTGGAGCTCAAGAAGATCAATCCTGACATGAATGTGTATGTGCTCTATCGGGACATCCGCACCTATGGCGAAAGGGAATATCTATATAAGGAAGCCCGCCAGAAAGGGATCATCTTTGTACGCTATGGCCTGGAAAGCAAACCGCGTGTTGAAATAAGGGACGGCAACCTTAAGGTTTCAGTGATGGATCATGTCCTGAACCGCGAAGTGGAAATCACCACTGATTTGCTGACATTGGCCTCGGCCGTGGTACCCAATAAGAGCGATGCGTTGGCGCAGTTTTTTAAAGTGCCTTTGAACGATGATGGCTTTTTTGTGGAAAAGCATGCCAAATTGGGTCCGTCCGAATTTTCCACCGACGGTGTGTTTCTATGCGGTTTGGCCCACTACCCCAAACCCATCGACGAGTCCATTGTCCAGGGCAGAGCAGCCGCCTCCAGGGCTGTGACCCTGCTGGCCCGCAAGACCATTCATACCAGTGGCACCGTGGCAGAAACCGTTCCCATGAATTGCAGTTCCTGTATGGTCTGCGTGTCTGTTTGCCCGTACTCGGCACCATCCTCAATCGAAGAGGGACCGTTTACGGGCAAGACCCAGATCAATCCGGTACTGTGCAAGGGTTGCGGCTTGTGTGTGGCCTCATGTCGATCAGGCGCCATCAAGTTGAAAGGATTTGACAACGATCAAATATTTGCCCAGATTTTTGCCTTTAATGAAGCTGTTTAGCCATCAGCTTTTGGCTTTTGGCTCTCAAACCTCAAAATATTAAGCGTATTTGGGCATTCTCTTGAAGGTCTTCAGCAGCCTTAACCTCCTTCAAACCAAAATCGATTGACGGGAAATCGTCCTTATTCCTGGTCTGCAGGTGGTAGCCAATGGAACGCCATCGCTATTCCTCGGGTCGTTTATCTGCACCCGCCCCGAGAGGATTCAGATCGATACAGGCTAGACAGCTCACCAAGGTTTCGCCTGGTCGACAATCATACTCTTGAAGCATTCCCCCCAAAGTGCCCTCCATTGATGATGTCTTTTGTTGCAGAATCTTGAAAAGATATGTTCAATTTCCTGTATTAAAGCGCAATTGACTGGACCATTTAGGCCGATAATGAGCAATGCTCCGCTGCAATCTTGGATTTTATGGGCAGCAATAGACTTAAAGATCGGGAATATCCAGGCGGGTGCTTTATTTGCTTGAAAATCGACTACCGATAGGCTAGATTGCTACTCCACTGATGCGGACCCTATTCCGAGCATCAGTTTTGTTTCTCGTATCATAGGGAGGAAATCGAGCAATGCATTTCGGCAAGATGGTGGTCATGGCCGTTTTTTCGGTCGTCCTCTGCTTTTGGGTAACGGTTTCAGCTGCCGATCAAACATCGGCCCATGCCCCGCAAACCGAAATCAGCGACACGTCCGCCCATGAATCAGGCCGTACGTCTTCAGGGTCGCAACCTGAACCGGTCGGCAATCCATCCGCAACGCATGATCAGGAAAACGACGCTCACGGCCAGGAACATACCGGCCAGGGCCATGTCAATCTGGGCGAGACGCTCCCCCTTTGGAGCTGTATTCCATTCGCCTGCATGCTGCTCTCAATCGCTTTATTTCCCCATCACCACTTTGGAAAAATATCCGCTTTCTGGGCAGCGCTGCTGGCCATACCGTTTGTGGTTGTGTATAAAAGCCACGCCGTCTATGAAATCCTGCATATCGTGCTGGCTGACTACGTCCCTTTTATCATCCTTCTGTGGTCTCTGTATACCATCTCCGGCGGGATCCTGCTGCGAGGCACCCTGAGGGGCACTCCGGCGGTTAATACGCTCATTATGATCATCGGTACGGCGCTGGCGTCCTGGATGGGAACCACCGGGGCCGCCATGCTGTTGATCCGCCCCTTGCTCAGGGCCAATAACTATCGCAAGAACAAAACCTTTATGGTGGTCTTTTTTATCTTTCTGGTCGCCAATGCCGGCGGATCCCTAACCCCCCTGGGAGACCCTCCGTTATTTTTAGGCTTTTTGCACGGGGTTCGCTTTTTCTGGACCTTCAACATCATGCCGCATATGCTGCTGGTCGCAGGCCTGCTTCTGGTGACCTATTTCATCCTTGACACGTACCATTATCGTAAAGAGGGCCGCAAAGCCCCGCAAGAAGAGGAATCCAAGGTGCCTTTGAAGCTGGAAGGCACTTATAATTTCCTCTTTTTGGCGGGAGTGGTGGGTGCTGTGCTCATGAGCGGCGTTGTCGACTGGGGTGAATTTAACACCTTTGGCGTCCACCGAGCGGCACAGGATTGGGTGCGCGACGGGATTCTGATCCTGCTTGGGATTCTTTCCATGGTCGCTACGCCCATTACCCTGCGTGAAGATAACGACTTCACCTGGTTTCCGATCATCGAAGTGGCCTATCTCTTTATCGGTATTTTCGTCACCATGATCCCCTGCCTTTTGGTCCTCAAGGCCGGGGCCCACGGGGATCTGGCCTTTTTAATCAATGCGGTCAAACAACCCTGGCATTACTTCTGGATCACCGGAGCCCTTTCCAGTTTTCTCGATAACGCCCCCACCTATTTGACCTTTTTTAACACTGCTCTGGGCAGTTTCTACTCCGGCTTAACGGAAGCCCAAGCGGTACCGCTGCTCATGACGGAAAGCGCCATTTACCTAAAGGCCATCTCCGCCGGAGCCGTATTCTTCGGGGCCTGTAGCTATATCGGCAATGCCCCCAATTTTATGGTGCGATCCATTTCAGAAGAGGCCGGTACGCCAATGCCCAGCTTCTTCGGCTATATTCTGAAATATACCCTGGTCTTTCTGGTACCCATTTTCGTGGTGGTCACCTTCATCTTCTTTTAAGGAAAGTCAATCATGAGATTCAAAAAGATACTATTCCATACCCATTTTAGGGAAATGGCCTTCAGCGCCCTGGAAGCGGTCATTAAACTCAGGAGGGCGGGCTTGGAGGAATTGATTCTGACTTATATCGTCCCCCGGGAAGAGGTGGCCTTTGTTCCCTATGGCGGGTATTTAAAAGAGGAAGAAAATCTGCTTAGGGAGAAAGCACGCATACATTTCGAGGAATGGCAGCAGGCTTTATCGGAAAGGGGTATTCACAGCCGTATCCGCATTGAAACCGGGCCGACAAACGCCACCATACTGGACATTGCCAGGGAGGAAGATGTGAGTATGATCGTGACCGGTCACAAGAAGCGGACACTGCTGGAAAGAATATATGTAGGTTCTCACATTCTGGACCTGCTCCGCCGCAGCCCCGTTCCGGTGATGATGGCCAAATACCTCGTAGAGTATGAGCTGGAAGGCGTCGCCACCACCCGCACTAATGACCGTATTTACGAACGCCCTCTATTGGCCACGGACTGGTCCGACCCGTCCGAACACGCCCTGCACGTCTTGACCGCGTTTAAGGGCGTCGCTGAAAAAGTGCTAGTGGCCCATATCATCGGTAGCCGAATTACCAAGGGGGTTAATTCCGATGAAATCAGACGTCTTGAAAAAGAGAGCGAATCCCGGTTGAAGGCCTATTGCGAGATACTGCAAAACAAGGGGGTTTCGGCCGAACCCCACCTGTCTTTCGGCAAAACCGTTCCAGAAATCATTCGCACGGCACGAGAGTACAACGCCTCCATGATCGTCTTGGGCAGAACGGGCAAGGATTGGTTTGAAGAGTACTGGTTGGGGGGGGTGTCCCATCGCATAGCAGAGCTGTCGGAACTACCGACCCTATTGGTCCCCTAACATTTCCATGGGGTACCTTCCTGAAAGGTTTTTCAACACGATTCAAGGAAGACACATCCCTAAGCCCTGTTCATCAGGATAGCGATCTGACTTTATTTTTTATATCTTGCAAGCCGAGACCTTGGAAAGGTATTTGCTCTGCCAAACCACCCGAACCCTCCCTTGTGGCCCCCATATGGGCATAGGTGGAGGTATGGCCCCGCTCAAGCAACCAGGTGCCGAATTTCGAGCCCAGGCCGGTGGTATGGCTCTGGGTCTCGACCACCAGGGCAAACGGTGCGGCGCCGATGGTATCCATCATGGTTTCATCCACTCGGTTTAAAGTCG
Source organism: uncultured Desulfobacteraceae bacterium (assembly GCA_964633235.1). Classification (GTDB taxonomy): domain Bacteria; phylum Desulfobacterota; class Desulfobacteria; order Desulfobacterales; family CAZWGD01; genus CAZWGD01. The sequence continues at coordinate 10,156 of CAZWGD010000014.1, forward strand.
GTTTATTGATCAAGCCCACATCCAAGCCTTCCGCTTTGAGGGTTTCCACCACATGAAGGCAGCGATAGAGCATTTCGCCGTATGAAATCACATAGCCGGCGCTGCCCGAGCGAATGATTTCGTCTTTGCCCGGCGTAAAGACATAATCCCCGCCGAAAAACGGGTTTCCGTTTTCATCCTCAATAAACGGCGTTGCCGATCGGGTGGAAAAAATGAATCGCAGCCCGTTGTCATGGAAGACTGCTTCCAAAACCGCCCTGAGCTGCCGACTGTCCGCCGGAAAAAACAGCTGCGTGCGATCGTTTGCCGACAATCCGTTGTCGCAGAAAAAGTTGTTGATGCCGAAATGGCAGGTGTTGTCCGCCATATCATCCACACCCGCATGAGAAAAATGGGCCAGCACATTGGCACGGTTTAGGCGCGCCATGGTGATTTCAGAAATCACCATCTCCATAAAGGCTGAAAATGTTCCAAAAATTCCCTGCCGTCCCTTTGTGGAACCAAACCCGGCCGCCACGGAATAGTTGTTGCGTTCCATGATTCCCGCATTCACGTACACCTCCGGAAAGGCTTTGCGGATGTGGTGCAGACCGCAGGAGCCCTCCAGATCCGAATCAACCACCAGAACCTGCTCTTTTGGGTCCGGCAGTTTCTGCAACAGGTCGCAAACAATTTTTCCGAAATTATCGCGGTTCTTTGCTTTTTCCGCCGTACTCCCTAGGTAAACAAAGGCTTCTTTGGATTCTTCATTGGATGATAACATCTCTACCGCGGCAGTATGGCCCCTCGCCTCTAGATAAGGTATGGCAAGTGCCACGGGAATGACGTCATGGGCCTTGGGAACCCCTTCAATACCCGGAACCCCCGCGGCCATGACGCGCTTATTGACCAGGGCCCATGGTCCGGAGGCGCTGAACGCCGCCTGAACACGACCAAACAGGTTATCTAAATCCTCTCCTGGACCCATCGTTACCGTCATACCATGGCCGGTGAGAGTTTTACCGACGTCAAATCCCGGCATGTAGGCGCTGGGGTTTCCGGCAATGGTGATATCATTATCATCAATCAGGAGCTTAACGTTCAACTGATTGGCTACGGCGTAACGGGCCGCTTCGGCATCGCCTCCCTCCTGCTGGGCGCCGTCACTCCCGAACAGTACCACCATCTTATCCGGATTGGCCGCAGCCACACCATTGACGTAGCTCCACAAGTGGCCCAGACGCCCCGAGCTGAAGAAAATGCCCCGCTCATCTTCTCTTTCGGGATGGCCGTATAACCCCTTTCCGAATTCACGGTAATGGAGCAGTTGATCGATAGGCATATGCCCGTTCAGGGCCGCCATGAGATATTGGATCGCCACGCGGTGACCGGCCTCGTCAAAACAGACCGGATAGATGGTGCCCGTTCCCCTGATAAACCCGTCCACGATCAATATCTCGGGAACAATGTCGTAGGCACCACCGGTGTGCCCCCCCAGTCCCTTTTTATTGGCCAAGGCGGTAAAAAAGACGATGCTGTCACGAAGCAGGTGGATATTGTCCTGCAGGGTCTCTTTTTGCTGTTTCGTTAATGCCGGTTGGGACAAATCGAAGGTCATCGGCTGATACTGGTCTAAAGGAATCGGAAAATCCATGCGTTACCCCTCGTGTTTACGGCCTAAGCCCTGAGTATTATATGGGTCATTATTTGCTTTCCGCGGCTTTTCTTTCTGAAATGGCCGCTTCCGCTTCGTCATAAATCCGATCTAACTCCTTCCGGACATTTTCCGGCCGCGGATCGGGTCTATAATCCTCTAAAATTTCGAGAGATCGCTCATAGGCTAGATCGACCAGATCAGGGGCGCCGGCGGCTTCCCAGTGTTCCCGGGTGTTCCGGTCCATAAGCTTGGTCTGGGAGATATCCCGCATGTGCTTATAGGTGTGATCATGGGTGATGAATTCACCGGCCGGCCCCACATCTTTGATAACCTTATAGTTGATATTCTCTTCCGATACAGGAATACCGCGCACACTTTTCAGGATCATGTCGATGAATTCATTCTGCAGCAAGGCCGAAGCATAGTCCCAGGTCAAGGCACTGTCGAGCATCCCCACGCCGTATATCATGTTGGCCCCTGCCAACGCTGGTAAAAGGGCGGTAAGGGTAAACTCGTGGGCCGACTGAGCGTCCAGATTTTTGCTGTCAACCTACCCGCCGCCGACCCATGACGGCATCTTGTAGAATTGGGCCAATTTTGCAACTGCGGCGGAAATCATGGCCATCTCCGGTGCACCCATGGCCACCAGGGTGGTACGCATATCCATGATACTGGTGGAGCTGCCGTAAACCATCGGGGCGCCTTTGCGGACCAGTTGCCCGATGGTGATGGAGCTCAACACCTCAGCATTATGGGTAACCAGGGTGCCGGCCAGGTCAACACAAGTTGTGCCGCCAGCCATACCCAGGGGGTTGATTTTTATGGGAATGCCGAACTTGCAGGCTTCGATCAATACATCCGTGGCCTCTTCCGTAAGAACCAAGGGGCTAACGGGATCCGCAGAACAGGTAAATAAAGGATAGTTTTTAAGGTTTTCTTCACTGCCGGCCAGTACGATACCCATCTTAACCGCGGCGCGGAAATGTTCGACCGAATAGATGCCCAGAAACCCATGCTTGGATGAATGCGAAAAAAACGAATACGCATTGTAGATACTGGCCAGGTCTTCATCCAGATCCTGGGGGGTCAGGGGCCTTTCCCATCCGACCACATTTTCCAGGGTATCGATAAAACGGACCGAATCATCCACGTCTTTTTTGGTGGCGGCCCTGACCTTTCTGGTGACCGGGTCGACTAGCGCCGCGGCTTCGCCGAAGTTAACGAAGCCCGTTTTCTTGCCTCCCGGGACATAATCATTCTCGGGATTGATGGCATGGGCGCGATAGGTAGCCGGTGTTGAAATGATGGCATCTTCCACCAGGTTGGATGGGATTTTCACGATGTTCGTATCGGCCGCTACGATACATCCATTGTCTCCCAGTATTTCCCTGGCCCGGGTGCTGTTGACTTTTACCCCGATACTCCAGAGTACATCCAGTGTGGCCCGATGGATTTGCTCGATATCATCGGGGCTCAGTACGCTCAGCCCAAAACTGCCCGCCTGCAGCAACCCGGCCGTTGCATAGTTAATGGCCATTTCGGTCTCCTTTTTATCGGTCTTCTTTTTAACTGATGATTACGTCCACTATTTCTACCTGCTTACTTTTCCCTGATATGATAACGTCCCAGTTCAACCTCAAAGATATACTTATCCCCGCGATAGTACGACCACAGAAGCTCAATGGGAATGCTGTTTTCATCGTAAGTAATGCTCTCCATGAACAACCCGGCCCCGTTTTCAGACAGTCCCAGCAGTCCGGCGATGCGGCCGGTCAGGATCACGGCCTGAATGGTTTGCTCGCATCGGGCCAGCACCACTCCAAACTGCTCATCAAGCATCTTGTACATGGAGCCGGTGAGGTTGGCATCCAAAAGTGGTTCAAAGGTATGGGCGGGCAGATAGCTTTCCTCGTAAATGTAAGGAGTGTCATCGCCCAACCGCAGCCGTTGAATAGCAACCACCCGTTTATCAGCTCCCAGAATCAGCACCTTGGCGACGTGGGCGGGTGCTGTTTCCGCCCGGCTACTTAGCAATTTGGTCTTTTCCGTAATCCCCAGATCTTTGAGATCTTCGTCATCAATCCAATCGCTACCAACACCGCCTTACC
>CAZWGD010000015.1:0-13806 GCA_964633235.1 uncultured Desulfobacteraceae bacterium
CGATAGGCTGCGTTCTGACTTCACCCATTTTTCACAGGTAGATGAGGCCATCCTGGAGAAAGCCGAAGCCCGCATCAACCACTGGGTCCGCAGAAATGTCCCGGTGAAGACCGATCAGATGGATGCCGACTCGGCATTCAAGTCGGGAGCTACGGCGCTGTTTGAGGAAAAATATGGAGATGAAGTGCGGGTGGTATCCCTGGACACCTTCTCAAAAGAGCTTTGCGGGGGCACCCATGCCGGTCGCACGGGCGACATCGGACTTTTCATCATTATCGGCGAGTCGAGCGTCGCCGCCGGCGTCCGGCGTATCGAAGCGCTAACCGGAGCAGCCGCGGTTCGGCATATCCAGCAAACCCGTAAAAGATTCCAGGATCTCAGTCGACTCCTGAAGGCCGGGCCAGAAGACACCTTTCAGAGGGTTAAAAAAATTCTCGATGACCACAAACAGATGGAACGGCAGGTGGTTGACTTAAAGACCGCCCTGGCATCCACCGCCGTGGAGGATATCGAAAACAACATCCGTTTAATCAACGGGGTGAACGTGCTGGTCAGCAAGGTTGCCACTGATACGCCCGCGGGGCTCAGAGATCTGGCCGACCGGTATGCTGAGAAATTAAAATCGGGAATTGTGGTATTGGGTGCTGTCGCCGACCGCAAAGTATTGCTCATTGCAAGGGTTTCCAAGGATTTGAGCCCTCCCTACCATGCCGGTTCCATTATTAAAGCGGTGGCGGCGGTGGCTGACGGTGCCGGCGGCGGCCGCCCGGATATGGCCCAGGCGGGTGGGAACGATCCGCAAAAGCTCGATCAGGCGCTTGGCAAGGCATTTGAAATCATATCGGGAATCGATTAGGGTCCGCCTGGAAATTATATGACATTTTCAGGTGTTCAGTCGTCCGGTTGACAAAGCGCGAACAGTGATATGAGGGGGTTATTAGATTGAATCGCTTTTCCGCGGCTCTGAAAGTTGTGTGCTGTATCCTGGCGGTTCTGCTAGGCGGTGAAATCCTTGGCGGCCGGATTGAGGCAGCGTCAACGGATGCCCAAAAGGTTAATCGTCTGATAAATAAAATTAAAGCTGCGGAAAGAGATCAATCAAAGCAAGGGGTCCGCAAGGAGACGGTTCTGGAGCGTGAAGTAAACGCGTATCTTGCAGACCTGGTCAAAAAGGAGCGCGACCCTGTTATCACGCAGCTCAGGGTGTCACTGTTTAAAGGCAATCTCATTCGGGGAACCCTAATTGTCGATCTCGCCGGACTCGGGTTGGCGCTTCTGCTGCCCATCGAGATGCATCTGGAATTCGAAGGTGTTTTAGAGACCCGCAAGGGACAGGTACGCTTTAGCGTTCACAGGTTGCTTTTAGGTGAACAACCCGTGGAGCCGGATATATTGAACCTGATTATTGCCGCGGTGGCAGATCTGAATCAAGTGGAACCTGTAGCCGTCGATCAATGGCACACCCTGCCCTACGGCATTGAAACGGTGGAGACCCGCCGGGGGGCGGCAATCGTCCATTATTGACGTATACCGCCGGAATGCATCACCTCAAGCCCCTTTGAGCACATCGATCATATTCATGACTTTGCCCGTCACACCTTGGTTTATCTTTTCATGGAGGTAAGCCACGGCATCTAGGGTTCCCCCGGCATAGATGTCCCTGCCGTTTACATTATGGGTAAATTCAAAATTAACACGGCCGTCTCCTGAGGTCAGGGTATAGGTATGCCAGCCGTGACCTTCGATGAACTTATCGGGAACACCCCATGTCTCTTTTTGAACGACGGGGTCTCTCTCCATCTGAATATCTCCGGTGGAGAACGGAATGCCCATGCGCTTAAAATAGGTGATCATGGCCTTGGCTGTCCCGCTGGTATCGGCCTTGGTCTGCTGATGGCTTTCCCGCACCTCCAGTGAATACCCGTGGAACAAATTCGGAAAGGTATTTGCGGCATAGGCCATCATGGCTTGAAAACCGACAATCTGCTTAGCCATGTTCGGGGATATAACCGCCGGTATCAAAGATCGTCGTACGGTTTCTTCCAGCAATTTCCGATCCCCGCCGGTAGTCCCCATGACAAAGGGCAATCGGTGGTAGCAGTAAAATTCGGCATTGGAGTTGACGGCCGCAGGATGCGTGTAATCCACCGTAATAAAGGGTCCGTATGCGTCGATAATCCTGCCGATGGCCTCGGCTCTCTGCCCCGGATGTACCAGTGCTACGACGCTCCCCTGGATGGCATGCTCGGTGGCTGTGACTTCAGGGCCGGTCAGTGAGTAAGGAACCAGGTCAAACCGGTCATCCGCCAGGCAATGGCCGCCTATCAGCGCCGCCATGTTCCCCGGCATTCCGTTTACCATGACACTAATGGGTTTCACAGGTTGCCTCCATATCTTTTTTTTTGGTTTATTAAGGTAGCATGGGCTTTTTTCACCAATGATGATAAGTGGGGAAAATGTTTCGGGGGGAAAAAGGACAGATGGTGTTTTAACCCTTTTACCGCCGGAAGGATATATTTCTTAAAGGAGGTTTTCCCCTTTTCACGGCTTAAAAACCCGAATGCACCCAGTATCTGAAGGTTGCGTGCAATGGTACAGTATCGAAATCCCTCCAAAAAACCATGCCGGTCCAGATTCCGGACCGACGCCAATTTATCCATGCAAACATCTATCAAAGGCGTCTGGATCTCCCGGGGCAGATCCACATATGGATCAATAAGCAGCGAGGCCAGATCATACTGTACGGGCCCCAGGCGTCCCCCCTGGAAGTCGATGAAGTAAAACCGATCCCCCTTCACCATGATGTTTCGGGATTGCATGTCCCGATGCATAAACCATCGGCCAAGGTGTTGAATTCAGGGTTCAACACTTCAACATCATAGGGTATTTCCATATAGTTATTAATGAATGCCCTTAAAAAATAATGGCACTCCCTTTCTAAAATCAGCCCCCGGTCATACCGAGGGGATTGATAAGTCCATGAAGGGTTAAACCCCTCGCTGCCGGAAGTCCACATGGCGGCCAGTTGCTCAATAATGGTTTCATACACACTGATGACACCTTCGGGGTGATGCACACCTTTAAGGTAAGCCTGCAAATGAACATCGCCCAGATCTTCCAAAAAGACGAGTCCGGAAAAGCGATGGTACAGGTGGATTTCCGGTACGGGCAGTTTTTTTTCGAAAAGAAAACGGCCGATATCCACGAAAGAATCCACCTCGGCCGTAGATCTGTTTTCACGAATGCCATGATCCGCCATCACCAGGGTCTTATCACCTGACGTCAATCGGAACCAGAGCCGGTCCGATCCGTCTCCCATCAGTTTCTGGCGGTGGATATCATCGACGGCTAGGCCTGGAAACGCCGCCCTGAACGCGTCGGGAACCGTTTCTCTATATACCGCTTCCCGATACTGTTCCGGCGTACCGATATCCCTCCAGTGATGGTTTTCGGCGAAATAGGCCCGCACTTTCTCACCTCTTTGAATGAGTTGCCTATATAAATCGATGCTGCTGTAGAAGCAACCGGCCGGTATATGGGCCAATATGGATGGATCCAGGACCTGTATCCCTGTAAACGCCAGGGTGCCGGAGGCATGCTCGGCGTGTAAACTCCGAACGCCAAACCCGGTGATGCACCCATGGCTATTAAGGGACACGCTGTTAAAGGTGGGACAGTCGTGGAGCACTAAGGTGGCCGCATCTTGGTGGCGGCAATGAAAGACATAGACATCCTTTAGGTGGATGTCGGTGACGATATCGCTGTTGATAACCATGAAGGGCTTGCCGCTGAAAAAGTCGGCCAGGTTTTTCATGGCCCCGCCCGTGCCGAGGATATCCGGTTCATACCGCGTGGTAACCGGAACCGGATATCTCTGGCCTTTTAAAAAAGCCTCGATTTGCCCATGCAGATGGTGAGTATTGACAACGATTCCACGACAGTCGGCCTTTATCAAGCTCCGGATCACATGGTCCAGTAGCGGCCGGCCATCAATTGGAAATAAGGGTTTCGGAGTATGTTTGGTATGGGGCAGAAGCCGGGTTCCCAGGCCGGCGGCCAGTATTAGCGCTTTCATCTACGTCAAGTATCTAAGGCACCTTTGAATCGGTTCGGCGTAAAAATTGATCTTTTCTTGGCTTTCAGACCCGGTGATGCCATGAGCGTTAAAATAATCGATGGCGTTTTGATAGCTGACTCTGGAAAGCGCCTCTTGCCGATCGATCTCACGCCTTTTATACATACGAACACCTCTGGACTGGATTTTCTTTAAGCGATTTTTCGTGCGTGCCGCCTTTTTGGGATAGAGCATAAAATAGCTTAAGACGATCCAGTACGACTCAAAAAACGTTTTTAAAAACCCAGAGAATCGTTGCAGTTTTCGGTGTCCCGCGGAGGTTAGGTTATACCGGTCGGGCAGGGTGGGATGGGGCATCACTATGGCATCGTCGATAAAAGCCTTGATGCATTTTCGCACGAAATATTCCGGTGTCCGGTCCGCATCCAAAAAAAATTCGTTTTTAAACAGATCCTGCAAAAACGCATATCGCGCGTGGAGGTCGTTGCTGGAGAACTGAAAGGCGTCATTTTCCAATATCGACATGGCGGTAAATGCCGGTTGAATCAAGAATCCAATACAGTTGTTTTTGTAATATTCCAGGCCTTGTCGCTTCTGCTCTTTGACGATAAATTCCGATGCGGACAGGGGATCATCTTTGTTTTCTTTGATACATTCGATAAAGTTGCGGCTGATATACGCGTTCAGCGCCTGTTCCACGGCATGCTCGGCATCGAGCATCAGGGTGACGGACAGTTGGGCATTCTGGGTGCTTAGATAGGCCAAATAGGTGTTGATATAAGACATCAACCGGGTATAGGAAAAGGCTTTCTTGGGGCAATTCAGCAGCGCACAGGCCACCAGGGCGTACGGCGTGACAATGGACACCCGGTCGATGGCATGCATAATTCTGTTGGCAAACGCTCGAATGAATTGGTTACGCTCCTTGGGCGGCATCTCTCCAACCGGAAGGCCTCCTTCCGTGGTGAAGGAGCTAAGCATGTAAGGTTCGTGAATATTAATGTAGATCCGACCATGCTTCATTTTCAGCAGCTTTCTGGCTTTTATGACCTGGAAAACGTTTTCCTGTTCCTTTTCTCCACCTTCTAGTTCGTGCAGATAAGCCCCCTCTTCCACCACCCGGTCATAGCCGATATAGATAGGAACAAAGACCATATCATCGCAAGCCCCATGGGTATATGCATTCAGCAAAATGGAAAAAAAGCCGAGTTTCGGCAGGAGCAATTTGCCGGTCCGGCTCCGCCCCCCTTCTACGAACACCTTGATACCGAACCCTTCTTCCAGAAGCTTGTAGACATATTCGGAAAATACCTTGGCATAAAATGCGGCCCCACGAAAGGATCGCCTGATGGAAAACGCACCGCCGGCCCTGGCAACAATCCCAAACGGCCAGAAAAACATATTTTTCCCGGCGACAATGCGGGGTATGGGCATGTTATGCGTGTGCAGGATGTACGGCAACACCAGGTAGTCCATGTGGCTCTTATGACAGGGAATGAAGATTAACGGGCCCCTCCGGGACAGTTCTTTGATACGCCTGATCATCTCAGTATTTATGTTCACACCATCAAACATGGTGCGAATGATCCATTTGACTAACGGCGCCGCGGCATTGATGAAGGCCGGGCTAAAGCGAGCGGCGATTTCTTCCACATACCCGTCCGCCTTTTTGCGGACTTTCGGGATTGAAATCCCCTTGGAACGGGCATGTTGCACCATGTAGCTCCGCAGACGGTCACTGGTAAGGATACTCTGTTTAAGCTCTTCCGGAGATTTGAGGACGGGACCGGTAATGCTCTGGCGGTGACGGTTCATCTGTAACAACAGGTGTCGCCTCAAAGCCAGCGCTTGGTACTCGGTCGTACGGTCTTTGTTCTCCGGACGCAGGATGAAACGTTTCAAATCCAACGGGTTGGATATTTCCACAAATACCTTGCCGGGATTTTTGAACAGGTTGATGATACGCCTAATGCTCCCCGGCTTATTCTCGGTTCCGAATAAAATTTCCGTTATCGTCAACAGGGATTTATCCGGTTTTCTTCCAAAAAACATTAATTGCGGAACGAGGTAAATGATGCACGGGGTGGTTTTTTGCATCTCGATTAAATAGCGCAGGGGATCGGGTTTGGTCTTCACAAACCACCGATAGAATCCCTTGCGACTCACCAGGGATAGGAAACCGGCTTTTCCATCCACCAATTTCCGGGTGAAAAATCCGCTTCCGTAAGGGTCAGGCGGTTTACGAAATTTGAAATAGTGCACTACATACGCCAGAAAAATTCGCACCACTCGAGACAGCGACTGCCATAAAACCACATTATAGCCGAATCCGATTTCCGGATTTTTTACCGGTTCCGACTTGTACCGGGTATGATAAAAAAGGAATTCAAAATTGCTACTGTACTTATTGACATAAATGATGATGCTGTCATCAGGCAGTGTATTTAAGGTGGTAATCTGATCAGGTGTAATGGTTATTCCGGAAAAGAATAGCTTGAGAAGCCCTTGGGATAGGACCCCGGCACGGGCGGGAAGGTAGGAGAAAAAAAGATTGTGGGACTCGGATACAATATTTGCAAGCCGGTTTTTCATAGCGGTGCTCATCCAGTGAAGCATAGCAACTCCATCTTTTGAATGCAATCAATAATTGGTATGCTATTTGTCAGATAATCGTCTGCTGGGCAGGTACCCATTCAAGGCGACAGATTTGTCAACTGGGGCGACCGCATGGCTGGTCTTAAGCCAAGAAACGGTCGCCTGGAGTTAAAATTCGTAGGCGCTTACCCTGGCTCTATCCATACTTTTAGGTTGCGTTAGCTGCGATGATATGGTAAGCGTACGGTTTATTCGGCAATATAAATCACCGGTTTTCACATGCCGGAAAGTAGCTAATACGCCATATAAATTAAATCACAAGGAGGACGGATTTTATGAAAACGTTAATTGGTGGCGCGGTTGCAGCAGTACTTGGCCTGATAGGTATTTCCATCTGGTTCGGCGAGTTTTTACAGGTTATCGCAGGTGTGCTTCCCGTGATGCTGCTGCTGGGCGGGGGATTAGCGCTCTATCTTGGATTCGATGAGCTTAAGGACACCTGGAAAAAAGACGAGCCGCCGCTAAGTCCCCACGTTGATGTTGATGAAGATGCGGAACAGTATAAAAAAGAAATCGATGAACTGAAAAAAGAGATTGAAACCCTGAAAACAGATAAATAAGAGAACCACGGGGCCCTGTGTTCACAGGGCTCTGCAAATCCTCCCACCCAGACAGGGCTTTAACCAGGCTCCCGGTTTAAATCAGGCTCGATTTTTCACTGCGGAAGTCGCCAGGGCATCAGCCCGCTCGTTTAAGGTGACACCCGCATGCCCCCTTACCTTGGTTATCTGCAAGTCCTTGAAGCGCATTATCAACGCTCGGATGGCAGCAACCAGTTCCATATTTTTTTTGGGTTTCCATCCCTTGGTCAGCAATCCATAGGCGTAATTGCTGTCTGTAAAAATTCTCACCGGAAGCGCTGTGGTTTTCAGCGTTTCAAGACCCACTCGAATCGCCTCAAGCTCGGCAACGTTATTGGTGGCATTTCCAATATATTTCGATATTTCCTTCTCATAAGTATTATTCCGGGTATGATACTGCAACACAACCCCAACACCGGCGGGACCCGGATTTCCCGAAGAAGCCCCGTCCACATAGATTAAAACCGCATCTTTTCCAGGAAGGTAATCCCCGGTTTTTTGGGGGGGATCTTTTAGGTCGCATAATGGGTCCCCCCCCCCGGAGTCAGATTCCTTTTGGGTGGACGGAGATGTGCTTAAGGGTAACACTTTATTGGCATGGACCCAATATTCATATTCCTGATCGAGCCTGTATTTCATCAGTACCTTGCCGTTTTTTTTAACCGGCCTGCCGCCGTCTGTGTGTACCCAGACTTTATTTTTTTTAAACCGCATGCGCCGCCAAGCCGATGCTTCCGAATTGGTTTTATCCACGCCAAGCTCCCTTTGGATAGATGCACCCTTTTAATACAGGTAATATTTTTTGCTGATCCGGGAAAAAGCGGTAAGTCCCGGTTGCCATCTTTCTGCCATGTCGTTGATATCTTGAAGGTCCGTCACTGCATGTCGAACCGATCCGTCGCCGATGATGACATCGATGGGTAGTTTATCGTAAACATATTCGTAGGGTGGCGGCTTCCATGCAAACATCTCCCCATGGTGGCGTATCACCTCCTGGAGCAGCCGTAACGAGGTTTGGTACGGTTGATATTCCTCGCGATGGGTGATGTGCAGCTGAAAACCCCGGCAGGGCATGCCCTGCCACTTGTTTGCGGTGGGCTCGAATACGATCGGCCTAAGAACGACGCCGGGAATGCCGTTTTCCCCGATGTCCGCAAGGATCTTCGGCGGTTCAAGATAGGGCGCTCCAAAGAACTCAAAAGGTAGGGTGGTACCCCGCCCTTCAGAAAGGTTGGTCCCTTCCCACAGCACCTGGCCGGGGTAGACCTGAGTTGTCGTGGGTGTGGGAAGATTAGGTGAAGGGGGCACCCACCAAAGGCCCGTGTCGGCAAAATACATGCTTCGCCGCCAGCCCCGCATGGGAACCACTTCAAGATCACAGCCGATGCCGTATTCATGATTAAACATCAGGGCCAGTTCGCCGATGGTCAGCCCGTGGCGCATGGGAATCGGATAACGTCCCACAAACGATTTATAGGCTGGAGCCAGACAGTTCCCTTCGATTTGGAGACCGCCGATGGGGTTGGGCCGATCCAGCACCACCACTTTTTTCCCGGATTTTTTTGCGGCTTGCAAACAATAGGACAGGGTGTAAACGAACGTATACACACGTGTTCCCGCATCCTGCAGGTCGACCAGAAGGACATCTATAGAGGAAAGCATTTCCGCCGACGGTACGCGGGTTTCCCCATACAAACTGAAAACGGGAATAGTAAGCAGCGAATCTACCTGATGGGAGGATTCCACCATATTATCTTGTTTTTCCGCGAAGAACCCGTGCTGGGGTGAAAACAAGGCCTTTAGCTGACCGGGAAAGCGTTGATTTATCCGTATTCTGGCATGTGTCAGCTCACCGTCAACGGATGCCGGATTGCATAACAGGCCCAGCCGTTTCCCACGCATGCCGCCCATGGGGCGCTCACAAAAATGTTCAATTCCGGTAACAACTCGTTTCATGTGGACCCTGTCCCTCAGGTTATAGCTCTCTGATGATGCGGCCGGTCTGGCGCCTAGCATGCATTTGCCGATTACCTTTTAAGCGTTCACCGCCACCTGGGAACCGGGTGAAGCATGGGGCATGCGGTACACAACTGAATTGACGTTCATACCGGCTCCTACAGAGGCAAAAACAACCAGGTCTCCCGGATTCAGCACATGGCCGTTCAATTTGCCCCTTTGAATCAGGTCCAGCATCATCGGCAGGGTGGCCACGGAACTATTGCCGGCCCAATTGATAATCATGGGCATAATGTCCTCCGGAATCTGTTTTAGTCCGTATAATTTGAACAAGCGTTTTAATATGGCCTCGTCCATCTTCTCATTGGCCTGATGTATCAGGACCTTTTGCACATCTCCAAGGGAGAATCCCGCCCTGTCCAGGCTCCTTTTCACGACCATGGGAACTGTTTTTACGGCATATTTGTAGATATCGTGTCCGCGCATTTTTATGAAAAGGTCGTTTCCTGGATATTGGGGGTTGTATGAGGCGCCGAGCCATATTAGATATGCGTTTTCCAGGGTGTCCGACCGTGTCGCATGGCTGAGAATACCGGCGTCCTGATCCGTGGCCTCCATCAGTACGGCGCCGGCACCGTCGGCATAAATCATGCTGTCAATGTCATGGGGGTCCGACACGCGGGACAAAACTTCAGCACCGATTACCAGCACCCGCCTGGCATCAGCCGATTTTATGAAATAGTCTGCCATAATGACGGCCTGAAGCCACCCAGGGCATCCAAAGGGAATGTCATAGGGAATTGTGTAGGGATTCTTAATACCCAGCTTGTACTTCACCCGGGCTGCAATGCTGGGGACCATATCGGTCTTTCGCTTATCGGTAGTGACCTCTCCCAGATTCTGGGCCACAATGATATAGTCGATGTCTTCCCGATCCCTGCCGGCCAAGGCCTGTTTTGCAGCCATATAGGCGATATGGGATGTGTTAATTCCTTCGGGGACGTAGCGCCTTTCTCTAATTCCGGTAATTTCATAAAACTTTTTAATGATGTCGCTATTGGATCTTGTCAGTTTTTTCCCGTCGGATCCATAAAAAGCATTCTCTAAAAAGGTATCATTGCCCACCACCCGCGGGGGAATGTAGCTACCGGTTGCCCTAATGATCGTATTCACCATTGATATGCCTCTATGTGTCGGTATATGCTTACCGATGAGTGTCTTCGTTGTGTTTAAGGACCCCGGAAAACGCCAATTCCGCAGTCCTGAGCAAGCTTGCCTTTCAGATGCCCCAAACCGTCCGTCCTGGCGCTCACCGGGAGGAAAGGCGATTCCAGAATGCCTGGCCATTTTTCCTGAAGCGCTGATCCTTCTCGTTGGAGGGCCGGTGGTTTCCATTATCTCCATTCGGCAATCCGCGTAGGCGTCTGATCCGGTCCTCCAGGGGCGGGTGTGTTGAAAAAAGGCCCATAAGCCCTTTTCCAGCCAGGGGATTTACAATAAACATATGTGCCGTGGAAGGGTTGGCCTCCATGGGCAGCCGTTTGGCATAGCCACCCAGCTTTTCCAGGGCGGCGGCCAATCCTTCGGGATTTCCCGTGAAGCGGGCTCCGGTTGCATCGGCAAGATATTCTCGGGTTCGGGAAATGGCCATCTGGATGACCATGGCTCCGAGGGGGGCCAAAATCGACATGACCAAGATTCCCACTCCTCCCATACCCCCGCCTTCCCTGTCTCCTCCCCGGCCGCCGCCAAACAGGGCGGTCCAGCGGGCCATACTGGCCAGCATCATGACAGCACCGGCCAAGGTCGCCGCGATGGAGCCGATCAGGATATCACGGTTTTTTACATGGGCCAGTTCATGGGCCAAAACGCCGGTCACCTCTTCCGTACTCATCAGCCTGAGAAGCCCTCGGGTTACAGCCACCACGGCATGCTGCGGATTTCTTCCCGTAGCAAAGGCATTGGGTGTGTCCTTCGGAATGATGAACACTTTTGGCATGGGCAGGCCGGCACGCTGGGTGAGGTCTTGCACAATCCGATAAATTTCCGGGGCCTGCTGCGGGGAAACCTCTTTGGCGCGGTACATTTTCAAGACGATTTTATGGGAAAACCAGTAGCTGAAAAAGTTCATCCCGGCAGCAAGCAAAAGGGCAATAAACATTCCCGAGCGTCCTCCCAGTGCTCGGCCGATGAGCATGATCAAGACGGTCATCACCGCCAGAAGGATGGTGGTCCTAATTTTATTTCCCATGATTTGCAGTTCCTTTTCTTCTTCCGAGCCCGCCTAATCGCGGGATACGGGGACGTTTTGACAGGGTGCTTAACATGATATCCATTTTTTTTCAAACATCATGCAAAGGGCATATCCAGACCCCTGTTTGACATCCATGTCAGGGTTGGCTATTAAAGCCGGTGAAATTTTACTTGCAGGGGCATCAGTGTCCAGGCACGGTGAGGGTATGATCCCCGAAAACTTTTAGATCAGACAAAAAGGATATCATTCGATGGATAATAAACAGACAGGTGCTATGGCCGGTATAAACCCGGTCCGGTTTGGATTGGACAGTCATTTCAGGTTCAAATGTCATA
Source organism: uncultured Desulfobacteraceae bacterium (assembly GCA_964633235.1). Classification (GTDB taxonomy): domain Bacteria; phylum Desulfobacterota; class Desulfobacteria; order Desulfobacterales; family CAZWGD01; genus CAZWGD01. Next base: position 11,857 of record CAZWGD010000015.1, read on the forward strand.
AGCAGGTAGCGTGCTTCACCAAATGCTGCCGAGGGATCACGATTATTTTGACACCTTACGACATCATTCGGCTCAAGAACAGGCTGCAGCTCTCATCAGATGAATTTTTGGCCATATATACCCAGCCGGAAATTCTTGAAAAAACAGACCTTCCGATCATCACCCTGAAGCATCTGGATGATGATGCTGCATCCTGTCCTTTCGTGAGGGACGATGGCTGTATCGTCTATGAAGACAGACCGACCACGTGTCGATATTATCCCCTGGGTGTGGCTTCTTTAAGCCATAAGAACAGCGCGGACGACGAGGGTTTTTTCTTCTTTGTCAACGAACCCCATTGTCTGGGGTTCGCCGAGGAAAAAGATTGGACGGTTCGGGCATGGCGCGAAGATCAGGGTGTTGATATCCATGATGAAATCAATTCCGGCTGGACGGATTTACTGGTAAGAAAAAGGTCTTTTCCAAAAAATATTAAACTCACCGATAAGGCCAAGAACCTGTTTTTTCTGGTCAGCTACAACCTGGATAAATTCAAGGCATTTATTTTTGAGAGCACGTTTTTTGACCGCTACAAAACCGATGAGGAGACTGTTAGGCGTATAAAAAGCGATGAAACAGCCCTTCTCTCGTTCGGTATAAACTGGCTGACGGACGTTTTATTTAAAGAAAATATGATCAAAACGACTGAGCAGCCTGACGGGTCAAAACAGGCCTGACTGCGTTTTTAATAGGTTTCGTAATACAGTCCCTCCCGAAAGGAAGGGTTATGCAGCCGCTCTGCAATATCCACTTCGAAAAAATCGGCCAGGGGCTTGAAAATTTCCGGGTTATTGTCTTGGACTGTTTGGGCGGCCTCTACAACCGTATTCAACCCCTTTAGGGTCATCTTGCCCAACGGCTTGCGGCATCCACCCGAAGGCATGCCCAAAAGGGCCATGAGTGTTTTCACGGCCAGCGGGTTTCTGGCACGACAGGCTACTTCACCGAAGGGTGTATTTTCCGTCGTACTAACCGTGACAAGGCCGAAAAGCGGTGCCAGGTCCGCATTCAATTTCCGGGCCGCTTCTTGATTTCCCGTCTGATACAGGTGTACCATTTCCGTGACAGCCGCCGGAGCGACATTTGAAATCACCGATATGACACCGGCGGCTTTGATGGCGGGGTCCGTCATCATTTCCCAGGTCATGCCGTCATCCCCGGACAGGATCGTAAACTCGGGTCCGCAACACTCGCGTGTGCGCTTCATATTATCGAGATTGGCCGTTGCTTCTTTAACCGTATTGACATTGGCATATTCACGGGAAAGGAGCCCTAGGTCTTCCGGAAGCAACTGGGCTCCCGTCCTGCCGGGTATGACATAAGGGATGATATCGACATCCGGATAGGCCTTGGCTATGGGGGCCACATATTCTCTCCGAATCTCTAACGAACTGGGACCATTGTAGTAGGGATCCACGAGCAGTAAGGCATCAGCCCCTGCGGCAACGGCATGTTCGGAGGCCTCAAGGGACTCCTGGGTGTTGTTGCTACCCGTTCCGGCAATGCAGACACATCTATCTTTGGTTTTTTCAGCGATGGTTTCCACCACCTTAATATGTTCATCCCACGTCAATACGGGGCTCTCCCCCGTGGTTCCTACCGCCAATACCCCTGTAATCCTGTTTAAAATCTGAAATTCGACCAGCCGGTCTATAGCCTCAAGATCCAAGGCTTGATTTGCATAAGGTGTAATCAAGGCTGTGTAACATCCCGATTTCATATAAACCCCCTTGTTATTAAAGATAGTATCAGAGGCATTGCTTAGAAAAAATGGCCGGCTATGTCAAGAAAAAACCGATACGGACTCACGTGGTAAGCCTGTAAAATAGCACTGAAATCCAATTGTACATATGGTAAGAACCTGTCCTCTTTAGATTCCTGGAGGTAGCGGCTGGCCGATATACCCGGCAG
>CAZWGD010000016.1:0-13766 GCA_964633235.1 uncultured Desulfobacteraceae bacterium
ATGCACGGGTGTTTTGCCGCATAAAACCAGCGGCAAGCCTGTGGCCATCTCTAAACAATGGCCCGTGACTCGATGCCCGGCCCGCATGGAATCCCTTTAAGTTATTTTTCACTCTGAGGTCGCCCCTGTCGGACAACCAACCCATGGTAACGCCGGGCAATAGTATACAGGCACGATCTTTGCATAGTAAAAGCCGTCACACGACCCCATCCAAAAAGTGCTAGAGCCACAGCCGGTCAGCCGGGTATCGATAAGCAATATCAAAAGAAGGGGCATCAGGGATTGGTAGACGATAAAAATCCGAATCCAACTCAGGGAACCAACCGGCAAGTATCTGGAGGGGATCGAGTAACCCCTCCTATTGACAAGCGGTCATCAAACCTAGCCTTTTTGGTCACTTTCCTGATTATGGCCGGTTTTTGGCTGGTCTTTTCGGGGAAGCTCGATCTGTTCCATCTATCCCTGGGTTTCATATCCTGCCTGATGATTACCTTTTTTTCCAAAAACATGCTATTTCCAACCGGGCTGAATACCGATTTTATCGCCGTGTGGCTGCGCTTTGCATGGTATGTCCCCTGGCTGCTTTATCAGATCTTGCTTGCCAATCTGCACGTACTTCGCCTGGCTTTTCATCCGCGGATGATGGACCTGATCGATCCCCATATTATTGAGTTTAGCAGTCATCTGGACAGTGATATCGCCCGTACGACGTTTGCCAACTCAATCACGTTGACACCTGGAACCATAACGGTGAATGTTTCCGTTATGGGCCGTTTCACAGTGCATTGCATTGATGTGCCTTCGGGTGAACCGCTGCCCGGTGAAATGGAGCACAGAATCGCCCGCATCTTCAAGGAATAATGGAACACGTTTTTCTATATGCCGGTCTATACTTGTGTTTGCTGATGTTTCTGTCGTTGTACAGAGCCGTGCGCGGTCCCACGATCCTGGACCGCCTGATCGGCGTGAACGCCATCGGCAGCAAGACCACGACGCTGCTGATTCTGATCGGCCTGCTGTTTCACCGGGTGGATATGTTCGTTGATATCGCCCTGGCCTATGCCATGTTGAACTTCATTGCCGTGCTGGCTGCCTCGCGGTATTTTCAGAAACGCAAAGGTCTCTATAAAGAGAGCACGGATCGAACGGGGAGAAAAGCCTGATGGATACCCTCTTTATTATTTTAATGATCTGCGGGTTGGTCTTCTTTACGGGCGGGACCCTGGGTATTCTGCGGTTTCCGGATTTTTATTCCAGGCTCCACCCGGCCGGCAAACTGGATACCTTTGGTCTGGTCACCACCATCGGCGCCCTGGCCCTGTACATTGCCTTTTCTCAAGGTGCGCTTTTAACCGCCTTAAAAATCGGATTGATTCTCGTGTTTGTCTTTATCACCAGCCCGACCGCTACCCATGCCATTGTAGACGCCGGTGTCAGGGCCGGGTTGAAACCATGGACCAAACCGGCCACGGGAAAGGATGATGCCTCATGATCTGGCAGATCGAACTTCCCATACTAATCATTGTGATCATCCTGGCGATCGGGGCCCTGAATGTCAAAGATCTATTGAGTGCGGCGGTCTTATTCGGGGCCTACAGCTTTATGATGTGCCTGCTGTGGGCCATTATGGGTGCCGTAGATGTAGCCTTCACCGAAGCTTCGGTGGGGGCCGGCGTCAGTACTGTGCTCTTTGTGGGGGCTGTGTTTAGGACATCCAGAAGGAGTGAAGATTGAAGATCGGTGGTCTGATACTGGTTGCCGTATTAGGGGGAATGTTGATCTACGGTTCCCTTGAATTTCCGCCCTGGGGGGACCCGGGATCGCCGGCCAGCAGCCACGTTTCACCGTACTATATCGAGACGTCCATGGACGACACATCCGTTCCGAATTTGGTCACAGCTGTTTTGGCGGATTACCGTGGATACGACACCATGTTCGAGACTATCGTCATCTTTACTGCCGGGATTGCCTGTATCTTTCTTTTGCGGACCTACAAAAGAGAAGAGGCGGGAACCCGGCTTTACCGGCATATCGCCACCGATATCACCCTGCGGATTGAAAAAGAGGGCAAGTTCCCGGAGGACACAGTCGCCTTCGAACGTATCGATTCGGTTTGGGTGCCCCATGACCTGATCGTCAGAACCACTTGTCGCCTGATCATTCCCTTTATTCAAATCTTCGCCCTCTACGTCATCGCCCACGGTCATCACAGCCCCGGGGGCGGTTTTCAGGGAGGGGTCATCCTGGGGGCGGCCATGATCCTTTATGCCGTGGGCTTCAACATGCGCACGGCCATGCAGCGTATGGGTGAAAGAGCGACTGTGATGCTGAGCACCTTGGGGGTTTTTATCTATGCCGGTACGGGCCTGCTGTGTGTTTTTTTGGGATTGAATTACTTGGATTATGGTGCATTGGCCGGCATGCTGGGGGTTGATCCCGTGACGGCCCGGTCGCACGGTATCCTGATCGTTGAGATCGGCGTGGGTATTGCGGTTATGGCCGTCATGGTGATTCTTTATTATAACTTGACCTCGGCCGGAAAACACGACGAGGGGCTATGACCATGGATATGTTCACCGCTCTACTGATTTCAAAGGCCAACTACTGGGTATATATTACCCTGATGATGATCGGCCTGTTCGGGATCATCACCAAGAAAAACCTGGTGAAGAAGATCATCGGTATGAACATCCTGCAGACGGCCGTTATTCTATTTTTTATCTCCGTAGGGGCCAAAAAAAAGGCCACTATTCCGATTATCGAACACGGTCACGACGGTGCCCATGCGGCAGTATCGGCCGCGCATTATATCAATCCCCTGCCTCATGTTCTAATGCTGACCGCCATTGTGGTGGCCGTTGCCACGCTGGGGGTGGCCCTGGCATTGGTGATCAGGATTCACCAGCGGTATCACACCCTGGAGGAAAACGAGATTCTGGAAAGAATGCGGGAGACATGAAATTTACCCCTCCAGGGGCTTTCCAAGACCGGAAGACCGCATCCCCACGATCGGCTTTAGATAAACATAACCTATAGAGGATCGATAATGATAACCAGGGAAATCCTGAAACAGATTGTCATGATGCAGCACTTGAGCGATGAGATGCTCGATAAGCTGATTCCGATTACCGAAATCCTCCAGTATGATGAAAAAGAGTACCTCTTTCACCAGGGAGATAAGGCCGGCCGATTCTTCTTTGTCCTTGAAGGCAAGGTGCTGTTGGAGCAGCGCATCTCCCCGGGAATGACCGTTTATCTGAGCGCGGCTAAACCGGGCTATTCCGTGGGATGGTCCGCCATGCTGGATGATGAGGAAGAATTTTATACCACCGACGCCTTTTGCGCGGAACCGACCCAGTTGCTATCCTTTAGGGCCGGAAAACTGAAAGCGCTTTTCGAAAAGGATTATCAACTCGGATATATAATGAGTCATCGACTGCTGCATGTGGTCAAACGACGCTACGATAAACGCACGGAACAATTTATCAAGGTGATTAAGAATCATCCCGAGATCGGCGCCCTGTTTTAAACCGAAGAATTGGAATTTATGGCTCAGAACTTACCTGCCATCATTGTTGTCGCTCCCCTGATATTTTCGTTCATTATTTTCGTAACGGGCCGGCGATACAGGCACCTGGCCTACCCCCTGGTGGTCGGCGTGCTGGCCGTATGCCTTCTATGCGCCGTGGTCATTCTGCTTTCAGTTGTCAAGAACGGACCCATCGACTACTGGCTGGGCGGATGGAAACCGCCCTGGGGTATCGCCTACCGGGTCGATCATCTGAATGCCGTCATGCTGGTGCTGATCTCACTGCTAAGCCTGCTGACGGCCGCGCATGCCAAAAGGAGCATCCAACGGGAGTTGCCCGAAAAAACGACCCTTTTTTGGAGTCTTTTAATCCTCTTGATCACCGGTCTGCTGGGTATATGCATCACCGGTGACCTGTTTAACCTCTTCGTACTGCTGGAGGTGGTCTCATTATCAGGATACGCCCTGATCGCCATGGGGGAGAAACCAGCTCTGTACGCCAGCTTCCGCTACATCGTCATCGGGACGATCGGGGCCAGCTTTTACCTGTTGGGAGTGGGTTATCTGTACATTGCTACGGGTTCGTTAAATATGGCGGATCTGGCGCGGCTGTTGCCCCCTATCTACCATTCAAAAACGGTCCTGGTTGGATTTTCATTTATCATGATCGGCGTGAGCATCAAGATGGCGCTTTTCCCCATGCATGTTTGGCTGCCGGATGCTTACGCATATGCACCCTCTTCGGTCAGCGCCGCGGTCGCGCCGCTGGCCACCAAGGTGATGGCCTATGTCATGATTCGCGTGCTGTTCACCGTTTTTCAGCCGGAGTTTTCGACTGCGTTGCTGAAGGTGACCGATATCCTGGTCTGGCTGGGAACTTTCGCCATTCTATTCGGCGCCATAATGGCTTTGTCCCAGAACGATTTCAAGCGCATGCTCACTTACATCATTGTTGCTGAAATCGGCTATATCGTTGGCGGTGTGGGAGTGGCCAACGCCACAGCTGTGAAGGGTGCCGTCTTCCATATTATCAACGACGCTATGATGATGGCCTGCCTGTTTTACGTGGCCGGACAGGTCATGTACCGCACCGGCGGGCATGATATTGAGGACTTTACGGGCATGTTCAAGCGCATGCCGATCACCGCCGTTGTGTTCACCGTGGGGGCGCTGGCGGTGATCGGAGTGCCGCCGACCTGCGGCTTTTTCAGCAAGTGGTATCTGCTTTTGGGAGGTATTGAAGCCCGGCAGTGGGGGTTTGTGGGCGCCCTGCTGGTATGCACCCTGATCAATATTGCCCTGTTTTTCAGAGTGTTTGACCGGGGTCTTTTTACCCATCGGTTTGAAACTGGGCCGGGTCACGAGAACCCGGCGGGCAATCCAGGGAAAGAGCCGGTCTCAGGGGCCTACGAGGGGGAAGCCCCGTTGAGCATGCTCGTACCCGCGTTTTTGCTGGCGCTGATGATTATTCTCGTGGGCATTTTTAATCAAACCATCGTCAATCAGGTCATCCATTTTACGATTCCTCCGGGTTTATAATGCGGAGATAGTCAACTAGGGTTGGAGTGAAAATGCCGGATGTGTTTTCCATAGGCTTCCGTCCCGTGTGGGCAATTATTTGGCCGACACTGGTATCCCTGTATATCCTGTTTGTGGGGAAACGGCCCAATGTCAGAGAAAGTGGGACATTGCTGGGCAGCCTCGCCCTCTGCCTTACGGTTCTATCCATGACGCCTGTGGTATTGCATGACGGCCCTATCCAATTTGCCGGGTTTCAGCTCTTTCCCGGTATCGATTTTGCCTTTCGCGTGGACGCCCTGGGCCTCATTTTCGCGACCACCTCGTCATGTCTAGGGATTTTGGTCTCGATTTATTCCATCGGTTATATGCGCACGTTGAAAGAACACGCCCAAACGCGATTTTACTTCTCCTTTGCCGTGGCGCTGGTAGGGGCCATCGGCATCGCTTTTGCCGCCAATCTGGTTACCCTGTTTGTCTTCTATGAAATACTGACCATCTCAACTTACCCTTTGGTTGCCCATGAGGAATCGGATGAAGCCATCTCCGCCGGCCATAAATATTTGGCCTATCTGCTAACGGGGGGTGTTTTTTTTCTGATTGCCATTTTGGCAACCTATTTTCTAGTCGGGACCACGGATTTCAGTTATCAGGGGATCCTGAGCCCGGCCCTTGACACGACGTCCCATATCATCCTGCAGGTAATCTTCATTTTTTTTCTGGTCGGGTTTGCCAAGGCCGCCTGGATGCCGTTGCATAACTGGCTGCCCAGCGCCATGGTGGCACCGACGCCGGTTAGCGCGCTGCTTCATGCCGTAGCCGTGGTTAAAGCCGGTGTTTTCGGCATCATTCGCATTGTATGCCACGTTTACGGTATTGACTTGATGCAGACTCTCGGACTGGGCGTTCTTCTGGCCGGGATCGCCGCGGTTACCATCATCATTGCCAACTTGTACGCCATTGGCCAGAATAATTTGAAACGGTTGCTGGCCTATTCCACCATCAACCAGCTGGCCTTCATCATTCTGGGAGTGGCGCTGTTAAGCCCCATGTCTGTGACCGGGGCCATGTTGCACATCCCCTTTCATGGCTTCATGAAGATTACGCTCTTTCTGTGTGCAGGCTCGATTGCCGCCATTGCCGGTGTAAAGAAAATCAGGGATATGGATGGTATCGGCAGGGTGCTGCCGGTTACTCTGGGAGCCTTTGTTATCGGTGCCTTCGGTATGTGCGGGGCACCACCCTTGGCGGGATTTATCAGCAAGTGGCATATCGCCCTGGGGGCTGTGGAAGCCGGACGGCTGTTTTTCCTGATCGTTATCTGCGTAGGCTCTCTTCTGGATGTGGTTTACTTTTTTCCTGTTATTCGAACCGCTTTTTTTGCCAAAATACCGGCATCGGAAACGCTTACTGCCGATGAGGAACCGAAAGTGGCACTTTATGAAGAAAAAAGGCCAGTTATCGAATTCAAAAAACCCCTCTATCTGTTCATGGTGATTCCCCTGGCCATCACGGCCATATTTTCAATCGTTTACTGTTTATTTCCCAATACCCTTAATATTTACGCCTTGGCGCAAATGGCCGTAAGGAATACCTTCGGAGGTATGTAGTAGATGAACAAGATGAGAACATACCCCAAAAAAATATTATGGCGCTTTTATTACACAGTTTTGGCCATAAGCCTGGTCTTGGATTTTTACTGGCTGTATAGGCACATTTTTCATTACCATTTTGATTTTCAATACTTTCCCCAGTTTTTTGCCCTCTTGGGACTTTTCGGTTGCATGGCGCTGATCCTAGTTGCCAAGGGGATGGGTTTTTTTATCGTCGTTGATGAGGATTATTATCAGAAGCGATCCCATGGATCCACCGATACGGTGAATGGAGGACCGCATTGAATAGCTGGATTCACCCCGGACTGGTCATCTTAATCGGCGGATTTCTGATACCGTTCATTCCCTGGAAAAGGGCCAAACAAGCCTACTTTCTCACCCTTCCCCTGGCCGGACTGGCCATTATGGTAGCGACTTCCCTGGGTACCTTCGGTACCATCCCGGCATGGCCCGATGCGCTTCACAAGTGGAATATTCCCTTTCTGCATTACACCCTGGATGTGGTCAGAATCAATAAACTCAGCGTTTTGTTCGCCTACGTATACGTTATCGCCGCGTTTTGCATGAATATATACGCCATGGGGGTTAAAAACGACTGGGAGCGCGTGGCTTCCATGGTCTATGTGGGCAGCGCCCTAGGCGCTGTTTTCGCCGGCGACCTGTTCACCCTTTTGTTCTTTTTGGAAATCATGTCCTGGGCCCCGTTTTTTATTTTAATGTTTCGGGGAACAAAAAAATCTGCCGGCGCCGCCATTCGGTACATATTATGGCATCACTTCAGCGGTGTATGCATCTTGGCAGGTATTTTAATCCACACCCACCATACCGGATCCATCCAATTTACCGGCATGCCCTGGGGATGGGGCGGGGAGTATCTGGGCTCCAACCTTCTGCTTGCAGGATTTATCATCAACGCGGCTACCGTACCATTCCACTCCTGGCTGGCTGATACATACTCCGAAGCATCCCCCAGCGGCTGCATCTATATGACCGCCTTTACTACTAAAACGGCGGTATTTTGCCTGATCAACACCTTTGCGGGGGTGCCGCTGCTGTTATGGCTGGGTGTGGCTTCGGCAATGTTCGCCGTGTTTATGGCGGTTCTCGAAAACGATGGGCGCAGACTGTTATCCTATCATATCATCTCGCAGGTGGGGTATATGGTAGCCGGAGTCGGGATCGGAACTGAAATGGCGATCAACGGCGCCGCTGCGCACGCTTTTTGCCATATTATCTACAAGGCCCTGCTTTATATGGGAGTCGGCTGCGTCCTTTATACCGTAGGGACGACGAAGTTCGACCGCCTGGGAGGGTTGTACGGATATATGCCCATATCTTTCTGGATGACGATGATAGGGGCCTTTTCCATTTCCGGTTTTCCCCTTTTCAGTGGCTTTATAAGCAAAACCATGACCATAGAAGCTTCGGAACTGGCGCACATGCCGTTGGTCTATTTGCTGCTGGAGGGGGCTTCCATCGGTACTTTTCTGCATACGGGGCTCAAGTTACCCTGGAACCTTTGGCTACAGGGTATGCAGGAACCACCGCCAGAAATCCGTGCAAGGCTTAAAAATACGGCCATCAATTCGCCGATCCACATGTTGATTGCCATGGGGATTTTATCCCTCTTATGCTTATTTCTGGGTCTTTTCCCAAATACCCTGTATCAGTTACTCCCTTATCCGGTGGAATTCGTTCCTTATACGGTAACCCGTGTTTTTTCCATCACTCAGTTGTTTATTTTTTCATTTCTGGGATTCTGGCTGCTTCGAAAGTGGCTGGGAGGGCATCCGACTTTTGTCTTGGATACGGACTGGCTCGTTCGGATTTCCGGAAGCATGCTCATGGATTTTTGCAAGGGGCCGTTGCTTGCCTTCGGAACCACGCTGGACCGGTGGATCATGCAGTTTGCCGGATCCTTCATTAAAAGAGTAAAAGATCCGTATATCGAGTTGCGCTTAACGCCCATGACCATCGGACTGGGTGTTACCATCACCCTGGTTATCTTTTCCGCATTTTTATTGTTGAAGATTTGACTCGGACCAAGCGCAGTAGTGGTGTGGAAGTCCTTGAACGCGAACAAAATTGAACAGTTTTCTACAGAAACTCGTTATTTCAAATCGCCCCTAGACATGCATCCGCCTGCTTTTAAGCACATAGGCGATAATAATCCCGCAAATGAAGGCGGCGGCCAGATTGACCGTCAGGGTAATGCCCAGCATAACCAGGGCCACAAACAGATCTTTGCGTTCCTTCAGGTCCAGGATCATGATGGCCAACTGCGCCCCGGCAAAGACCAGTAAAACCCCCAGGATCGAGAAGGGCAGCAGCTTCAGAACCACCAGCGCATTTTCACCCAGCAGTACCGCCAGCAGGACGAAAATACCTCCGATCATCAGATTAGCAGCGGCCGTGCGGGCACCAAAGCGATACATGGCCGCCAATCCCCCCGCGCCATGACACATGGGGATGCCACCCCAGATGAAACTGATGATGTCGGCGATGCCCTGGCTGTTGGCAATGGAACGGTAGGACGCCCGCCGGGCCTTCTCGCCGAAATATTCATGCATTACATCAGTGTTGGATAGAATGGCATTGCCGATGGTCATTGGGATCTGGGGCAGGACCAGCACCGGAAGAACCCAGTGGATATCCTTTAAAGAGGGCATGCCGTAAGGGAAAAAGCGGGGCAGGTGAATGCCGATTTTAATCGCGTCGCCTTTGAACGGTTGGCCGATGAGCAGTCCCACCAGAATACCGCCGCAGATGACCACCACCGCCGCCGGAATTTTCCGGTTTTCCAACAGCAGCAGGGTAATAGCCATCCCGATAACCCCTAGAATGATGCCTACGCTCAGCGGACCGATGGTCTGAACAGCCAGGTTGGGATCCGGTTGAATCATGAAATTCAACCCTTTGCCCATTAAAATAACCCCCACGCCGAGTTGCACCCCGCGAACGGTACTTTTCGGTGTGTACTTTGCGATGATATGGATCAGTCCGGTGGTTCCCAGGAAAAGAAGAAGCACCCCCATCCAGAGACTGGAAGCGGTGATTTGGAGCGGGGTAAGCCCGGCGGCAATGGCATAGGCCCCGATAACCTTCATGGGCTGAACGGGTACGGGCACCTTGAAATAAAAGCCGGCTCCAATATAGAACAACCCCACTGTAACCATGACATTGATGGCATGCAGGCCGTTGATTACCACCATGCCGATGGCCAGGGGCAGCAGTGTGCCCAGGTCTCCCAGTGAGCCGGCGAATTCCATGCGGTTGAATTGGTATACCGAACGCCATGTTGCGGTGTCTGGCAGGTCATTTTCCATTTTATAGACCAAAGCGGTTTTGCGGTTTGAATGATAATATCATTTGATAATATGCGTAAGTGAAGGGGTCCGAGTATTTTTTTGTTCTATGCGGCGGTGCCGTACAAGAAAACAATTGAAAATGCCCATCCAATGAATTATGTTGTAAACGAAGATAGGATTTCAAAAAAAAATGATCGACAAGGTTAAGGTAATCTATCTGTTTTCTACTTGAACAACGTTTTAAACAGCATCATCTTAACACACCGACTTCATACTATTAGATGATGCCGTATTGAATGTGAAGTATGAGTGAGGAGCGAAAATTGAAATCGACCCAGATTAAACAGCTGATGGTTCCACTGTCGGACTATGTAACCGTTTCTGAAGAGGCTAATTGGTACGAGGCGATTACCGCCCTGGATGAGTCCCGAAAAAAGCATGACGCCACGCGATATCCGCATCAGGCCGTTTTGGTACTGGATGCCGATGGTAACGTGGTCGGCAAGGTCAGCATGATGGCCATCTTGAGTGCACTAGAGCCCAAGTTTGATCAGATTAGCGACAAAGGCATCATGTCCGAGACCGGCATCAACCCGAAGTATTTACGCGCTATGTTGAAGAAACACTCCCAATGGGACAAACCGCTCGCGGATATCTGTGCCAAAGCGATGGGCAAAAAAGTGAAAACCTTCATGTATAAACCCACCGAAGGGGAATACATAGAAGAGGATGATACCCTGAACGATGCCATACATCTACTGGTTTTTGGTAAATACCAATCTCTCCTGGTAACGAAAGATGACAAGATTACGGGTATTTTAAGGCTGACCGACGTGCTCCATCACGTTGGCGAGCTGGCTAAGAAATGTGAAATAACATGACCTGAGTTAAGCATTCCCGACGGAAGCGTTTAAGCAGGCCTAGCGCGTCACACGCCGAAACGTTTGAGCATCTCCTTGACATTCTCTTGAGTCTGTTTGTCAATAATCAATGCGGTTTTGGATTCGGCCTTCTTAATCTTGGCTACCAGAGATTCCATGTCGGCCGGCTTTTCCACCACGTCCAATGCCCCCAGTTTCATCGCCTCGATCCCTTTTTCAAGGGTCGCCTGACCGGATAAGAGGATCACTTGAAGCTGGGGCTTTTTTGCCTTGATGGCCTTGATGGTTTCCAGACCGTTCATCTCCGGCATCATGAAATCGAGAATAATGGCATCGAAGAGCTCATTTTCAATTCTTTCAAGAGCCTCCTTTGCCGAGCTGGCCGTGACGACCTCCATCCCGCGGGTACGCATCCGTTCGGCCATGATATCTAAAAAATCTTGCTCGTCATCTACTATTAACACCCTTTCGCTCATTATTTATCTCCGTTGATATTTGATTGCATCAGAAAACGTACACCTGGCTACTTTGTCTTTTTCAAGCGTTATGGCTTTCTCAAGCGTTATGGATATGGAATGAGAGAGTTGACTGGATATCTTATTTACCCATTTCTAATAGGCGCTTTTTCCAATCCAGTCAATAGATTATTTGGGGGTAGATTATGATATTGCACTTTCTGAAAAAATTTAGTAGGTACTGAAACCTTATAACGTGCGGATGCGCGCCGCGCCTGATTCTATCTGCCTTGATAGCGTGGCCGTTATGTAAGCGGATTGGGTGTCACTCATTTGCGTGAAAGCGCTACACAACGGAGCTGTCAGGCAGGTACACGAGCAGGAGCTTATGACTATTTTGAATATCTCGGAAAAAAAACAGATAAATGAGGGGGTAAACAATGAGTCATGAAATCGAACACGGAGAAGAGGGGGGTATTCTTGCCAAGAAAGGATTATGGCTGGGGGTTGGCGTAGCCATTTTCATTCTGGTCGGGTTTGTTCTTCCCACGCCTCAAAGCGTTGTCACAGTCGTCGAAAAATTTGGTTTCGCTAATAAAATGATTGAATGGGAGGTAGCCCATAATGCCGCCGAGGCAGCCCATAAGACCATGGTGGTGCTGGGTATTATTCCCATGGCGGTTATCTTTTTCGCCACCGAGGCGATTCCCATTGGCCTCACCGGCCTGCTGATGCCGATGCTTGCCTACTTCCTCCATCTGTTGCCCCGACCGATGATCGGTAAAACGTTTGCTGGCGATGCGCCCATGTTTCTGCTGGGTGTTTTGGCCATGGGGGTGGCCGTGGTGGACGTTGGCCTGCACAAGCGTTTGGCGAGTTGGCTTCTGGGTTGGACCAAAGGCTTTTTAGTTCCCGTTTTCGTACTATGTATCAGCATGTCTGTGGTTGGCTCTTTTATCTCAGCACATGCTATGTGCGCTTTCATGACTCCGGTGATGGCCGCTGTCTATTTTGGTGCCGTACGGGCGAACAGTCCATCCGGTCAAATGGTGCACGACCCGGCATTGGCCAAATTCCTGATGTTCACGCTCTGTTTTGCGCTGAATGTCGGTGGTGTCGGCTCGCCGGCGGCCGGGGGACGAAACGTGATCATGATGGGTTTCTGGAGTGAGTACAATGTACCCATGGACTTTTTTACCTGGATGAAGTACGGCCTGCCCATGGTCCCGATTTTGGGTGTTTTGGTGGCGGTTTACATGCTTGTGTTTTTCAGTCGCAAAATCAAAACCCGTAACCTTACACCAGGACTGACGGCCATTAAAGAAGAAACCCAGAGAATGGGCAAAATGACTTACGCGGAATATGTCACTTTCGGAATGCTGATTCTGATCCTGATCCTCTGGATTGTTGGCGGAGAGGAGTTGGGGTTGGGAGGACCATCTCTGCTGGCCCTGCTGATTCCCGTCGTATTTAAAACTACCGATTGGCGCAAGATTCTAAACGGCATTTCCTGGGATGCTTGGTTGATGTATTGCGGCGCCTTGACCCTGGGTGCACTGCTCAAGGAAAGCGGTGCAGCCCTCTGGTTGGCTCAGAGTTTCTTGGGAATCCTGGGCGGTGTCGGTATGGATCAAGGGTTTGGCCTCTGGATAGGACTGTCCGGTTTATCCGGATTGATGACCAATTTCATGTCCGATGCCGGTACCACGGCCCTACTCGGTCCCATCGTCATTCCCATGGGAATCATGACCGGGGTGCCTGGAGAACCATGGGCGGTGGGTCTTGGTGTGGCCTTTGCCACATCTTTTGCCCATTTCCTCATCGTGGGGACGCCCAATAACGCCATTGTTTATGGTCTGGGTGTCTACCCGGATTCCGGCGAAAAAATGATTCACCCCATGGATTTTGTAAAGTACGGGTTCGTGCTGTGGATTTTATGCATGGCGGTTGTCTGGATCGTCGGCTTTTTAGGGATCTATAATATTATCGGTTTTCCCGAGGGGGTTCTGGAAACGGCAAAAATGGCCATGGAGGCGGGTGTGCAGTAGTCTGGAACGGCCCTTTAAAATTGGCCGTCTACCGCGCCGTGGCCGCCGAAACGGAAAGGGCCGCTTTGGGGGCGAGATTTCCACCGGTTTTACCGGGTCCCAAAGTGGTCCTGCCCGCAACCCGCAGGGCAAGGGATAACAGAGTGCCTTTCATGGTTTTGCAGCAGCTCAACCCGGGGACACTCAGTTCCTGAGAATGGAGAGGACCATTTCATCATTGTCGGCGCGCATGATTACCGAGGCGCCCAGGTTGGAGAGCAGGTTGCGCCCGGTCTCCTGCCGGTGAAGCAGCCCGCTCGGTGAAATTCCGCGGTCCGTTACCGGCCTAAAGACCACCTTGACATCATTCCGGTGGGGACGCAGGGTCAAAGTGATGGCCGGGCTGTCACCGGACATGGCGATGGCATCCTCAAT